>NZ_JAKUFV010000025.1:0-57025 GCF_022663595.1 Bacillus cereus group sp. BfR-BA-01360 | reverse complement strand
GTACGGAAAAACCGAGTACGGAAAAATCGGGTACTAATAAGAAAAAAGATAAAAAAGATAAATTAATAAAAAAACAAAATAATAAAGAAGAACAAATAATTAATTCCTCTTCTTCTAATATAGATAATTTACTTAATATAGTAGAGGCATTAAATTTAGAAAATGAAGAAGAAGAATACATCAATCAAATGTCTAATCTATTCTATAAATCTGTTATTGAAAGACTAAGAGACAGAAAGATATTTAAGAGTAAACAACAATTTTTGGATGTATTAAAAACACTACAAGAGAAAAATGTACGTATTGGTACTATGAAACAAGTAGACAAGTCTATTGATGAATTTCTAAAAACAGTTGAAGAACGTAGTCAAACATCAAATCCGGTTCAGAAACCTACTATTTTTTACGCTGGTCGTCTTGCCATGGTTATCGAAAGAGAAAACACTGTAGAAACAGCAAAGGCATTTATACGTAAAAATAAAGATGAATTTAAAGGAAATCTTTTATTCTTTAACTGGTTAGATCAATAAGACAATTATAGGAGGAATATCTATGGTGTGGAATTTGATATTCCCGAAGCGATGGATTCTTTGGAGAAATTTATTAATCAATTAATCGGCCTAATACCAGCGTTGTTGCGTTTAGGGGCAAAGTAATTGTTATCCCGCATTAACGGGCAGTAAGACCCCCACCTCAAAATTATTAGTGGTCTTAGTCCAACTGAAGAATTACCCCTAATAACCAGATTTGTAACAAAAACGTTCATTTTTGTTACAGGGAATGTTTGAAAATAATAAATTCTACAACCCTTGAATTCGTTGTAACAAAATACTGTATCAAAAATAATTCGTAACATTATTCATTTAGCACCTTTTTGTTCTAAAAAAACATGTATATATTAAGCATGTTTTCTACTTTGCCCCTGGTTACAGCAACGCTGGTACTGGGCCTAATCGGAGAAAATGCAGGAGATATTGTTTATTTCTACACTGATGGTGACATGTCTAAAAAAGAAGTATTAGATTTTATCTCTGATAAGTGGAAATAGGAGAGTAAATAAAAGAAGTTTTAAAGGCAGATTCAACATTAGAAAAATTTAAACTAGCTGAACATACAGAAAGGAATTTACACATGTCATTTAGCACTGAAATTATTAATCAAAGTATGAATAATATTGGAGGATATATTGCACTATACTTTGGCCCTCCAATATTACTCATAGCAATACTAGCAATAATTGTATCTAGATATTTAGATGTATATTTAACTCGACAATTGTTCGGTATAGCTGCAGTATGTATATTTGTTGGTTGGTGTATATATGTTTTTAATTACATTAGCTTAAAGTAAAAGTATTAACGGTATTGTGTATTTCTATATATCTAATTGGTTAGAATGCTACTGTTGTAAAGAAAAACCAATTAGGAGGATGATTTATGTGTGATTTCTCTACGTTTAGACTTTTACCAGATTGGAAACCGCCTATTTTTCATGGAAAAACTGTAAGAAGTAATATTTCCCAAAGTTTGTGGCGTAAGAAAATTAGGCAAACTCTTCTAGAATCTCATAACTTTACATGTTGTATTTGTAATCATAATGAATTAAAAGAAAATTCCAGGAAACTGCATGCACATGAAGTTGAGGAATATGATCTAGATAAATTAGTATGTTGTCTGCAAGATATTCAGCTGTTATGTGCTAAATGCCATGCTTTTAGCCATTTTCGGTTAACTTTAGCAAGAGCGACACCTGAACAAATAATAGAGTTAGAAAATCATTTTATGCATGTAAATAATTGTGAACGAGAAGACTTGCGTCAATACCTTTGTTTGAAGAGAAAACGTGAAGACGAAATTATTAAAGAATTATATACAAGATTAGGTATACAGAACGTAATTAGGCGAGTTAACTATAAAGTTACTTATAAAGTGAATGAATGTGTACCTTTTTACAATGAAATTGTACTCCAATTAAAAAATAAAGGCTTGTTATATGAAATGTAACTCCTCTTTTTTTAACATAAAGAGGGATATTTATTAAAAATTTCACGTACTATATATCAAATAATAAAATAAATAATGATTTTTAGGGAATAGCGTAACATTTCGACGAAGACAAGGATTTCCCCTCTACCATAACGAATGTTATAACACGAGGGGATGATGCTATGACAAGCAAAAAAGACAGCTCTCAATCTATATATATCAGCAAAGACGTAGCGATGATGCTCAAGATCCAGGAGTCCACTTTGAGAAAGTACTGTATCATGCTCGAGGAACATGGATACCACTTTCATAAGAATGAGCACGGACATCGTGGATTTATGGATAACGATGTTATAACACTGCGGAAGTTAATTGAAATTAAATCACATCCTGATATGACGTTAAAACAGGCTTGTAACGCAATAATGACATGGGTTAAAGGAAAAGATATGTCAGATGTTGATACGAACGTTATAACAGAAAATGAGCAGCATGGCGAGCGATATGACGAGTTGAAGGGAATGATCCAGCAACAAAATGAAATGTTAAAGCAAATGGTTAGAAAAATGGATGAGCAACAACGTTACATTGATGAGAGATTAGAAAGACGAGATCAGCAGCTTATGAGTGCTATACGTGAGATGCAGGAAGAAAAGCGTGTTTTATTAGAAACAGCAGCAACACAAAAAAAGAAGTGGTGGCAGTTTTGGCTAAAGTAGCCCTGCTATGACTTCTTTTTTTATTGTCTTAAGTTTAGTCGTGTTTAAATGGTGCTTATTTCACTAGTTTTATAGATTAGTGGTGTTTAAGTAGTGTTTGTTGAGTGATTTTTATTGAATTTCTAGTAAACTATGGTAGAATTAAATTATAAGTAGTGGTTAAACACCACTTGTTGTTAGGAGGAAGAAAAATGAATGTATCAAATGTCTTGAATATCTCTAGATTTAATGGTGACTTTGGTAATAGTAATAACAATTTTATGGTGAATGGTTACTATTTTGAGATGCCAACAAACGTTGCGCCAATTAGTAAACAAAAAGCGGAAACGTATTTTGTAGACTCTGTTAAAGAGCCTAAAGATCTTTTAAAGAAAATGCTTATTTCTACAACAATTGATGGAGAAGAACAGTATTTCTTAGTAGGTGAAGCAGCAGTTTCGCAAACAATATCAAACGTGCATGTGAAACGTATGCATGACAAAATTAAAAGCCCAATCCCTTATGTATCATTTTTAAGTGCCGTGGCTTATTATCACGCGCTAAAAGGAAATAAGGATAGTAACGAGATTGAAATTGATTACATGAGCATGATGCTACCAATTTGGTTGTTAAAACGAGAGTCTAAATTCAGTGTTGCTCAAAATAAAATGGCGGATCGCTTCTTAAAAGAGCACGTTGTGACAGTACATACACCAGGAATGGAACGCACATTAAAAATTAAAGTGAAACAAGCGAAATGCAGAATTGAATCAGAAATTGCCCGTCATTCTATTAAATATAGAATGGTTAAAAAAGATGATAACGCAAAGGCAATTGCTATTGAAAAACGTAAATCTGCAGTTCAATTCGAAAATTCAAAAGTGGTATTAGTTGATATCGGTGGCGGTTCAACGGATGCAGTTGGATTAGGTGTTGGATTAACAACTCCAACTAGTCGTGATTCATTCAAAGTAATTGATATTAAGCCGTATTTAGGACACATTGAAGAGTTCCGTACAGAGAAGTTATTGGAGCAATTCAGTAGCCTGCGTTCATTTGAAAACTTTATTGTGAAGCATTACAACAAAAAGACATACAAACTTAAAAATGAAAACACTGGTGTAGAAACTGATTTAACAGCTCAAATTACAGAAATGTTAAATGAGTATGCTGGATTACTTGTAACGCAAGTATTAAATGAATTTATTCCAGATTCTAGCGATGAAGTGTTGAAATTCGTTTACTTCGGTGGCGAAGCACCTATTTTAGAGCCTTACATCAAAGAAAATTTATTAAAACATATGAGTGAAGAAGCTGCTCAAAGTAATCATTTCTTCTTAAATGACATTATTGAGGAAGAAGATAACGAAGTCTTCGCTCCAACAGCTCGTACAATCAATTTAAATGCTTTGGAGTTACGCAGTATTGATGAAACAAAAAAAGTAGAAGCATAAGGTGTGTTTTAGATGGAAAAACGCAAAAAGATGCAGTTAATCTGCAAGAATATGCCCGATGATGTTTATGAGATTTTGGATGAAAAGTCTTCCAAACGGAATTTAACTGAATATGTGGTTGATTTAGTCCAGAATCAAAACAGAGATCAACAACTTATCCGTATGCTAATGGACAAGTTAAACAGTATAGAATCTACCTTAGAGGAAATGAAGGATGGTTCTATTGTTATGAAACCAGAAGCAAAAAAACAAGTAGAAACACAAAGTAACGAACCGACTTTATCAGAAGGAACAGTTGTGGAAGCCGAGGTAATTGAAGGCGGAATTGATGAATCTGATAAAGAAGAAATGGATTTCTAATTAAATAAAAAGAGAACGCTCTCCACAGCTTGCCGGCAACGAAAGAGCGTTCTCTACACTATGAAAATCTGAAAGGATGATTGAACAATGTCAAATACCCTTATCAAATTAACAACTAGCGAACCTATTCTACCACAAAAACGTAGCGAAAAGGAATTGTTCCGGTGCTTATTTAGAAATCACTATAATCGATTAAATAATTGGTTTGGAATTGATGAATGTAAAAGTGACCGCATTTGGTACTACGGAACAATCTTTCTTATGTTTTTTCTTCCTGCTGCTACATATGTCGTTTCTAATTTAATATGGCCCTAAATGAAGATATGATATAATAAATTTCGGGTATACTGGGCCATCTTCTATGAGGATGGCTCTTTTTTTATAGTCGTACAAAAGCATAATTAAACTTTAATGGATTGTGAACCAGGAAAAGAAGAAAAAGAGTTAGAATTTGAAACGTATGAAGAAGCTGAAAAAACATTAAATTTGATACAGTTCCCTGTGCGCAATCCAAACGCAAAAGTTCTAGAGATTTAACCCCTAATAGGAGATAAATACATGAGGGGATTTTGTTAGGCTGAAAATAGTAGTACGGCCTAACAATTTTGAGTGCTATATAATGCCTTGTACCATGTGGGTTTTAAGAAAAAATAACCATGCAGTTTTCACCCAAACTTCAGCGTACAAATCTAAGTCCCTATATCCTGCATAATTTAGTGTATTTCTTTGTTAGTCCGGCCTAACAAAAATAATCATATTTTTAGGGGTACCCAAATTGGGATACCCCTTCTTTATTACTTCCTCATTTGTTCTTTTGCTTTAAAAATATCTTCTTTAAAATATAAACGATCTTTAGGAAACTCTCTTATAGGATTTACTTTTTCTTTTTGAATCATCTTGTTTAAATTTTGTCGAGAACATCCTAATATTTCTAAGGCTTCTGAGGTGTTAACGATTTCCTCATTAATGAAACGAATTAAGTCCTCTTTTGTCTCGAATTTATACATCTTTTTTCTCCTTAATATAAGTGGTCGCTAAATTAAAAACCATCGCTATAAAAACTAATATGCATAATGTAATGAAAATGTAATCGCTTGTTCTCAAATTATCATAATCAATTCGAGACAAGATGTATCCTAGAATAACAATAACTGGTAGGTTGCTAAAAATGATTTTTTTCATAACATAAAGTGGAATGTGTTATAATAATCTTAGATACAAGGGAGGTTTCCCTCCCTTGTTGGGTTACTCAGAGTCGTCTTCTTGGCGGGAGCGACTCTTTTCTCTTTCTTCCTTGATTTTGTAGTAAATATCAATTGTGTTTTTAACACCGGAAGAAAGTTGAGCGTATATTGTTATGACCGCTGTGATTTTTCCTAAGATTATCAACCAGTCCACTATGTTCACCTCCTCTTCTTTATACTCTTATTATACCACTTATGTTGACGTTAGTCAACTGAAAATAACTAAAATTTTGATTAAATACTATGTTTTTCTAATTTTTTGTGCTTATTCTAAGGATATAACAAAAAAAGGGTCTGCTCAAAGTTGGGCAGACCCTTTGTATTATTGAATATAATCGTAATGCCATTCCTTGTTGTCTAACCAAGCAGTAAAATCATCTAAGTAAGGATTACCCATCTTTTCGGTAAGAACATAAGGGGAGTCATTACCACCAGGAACAACAATAGACCCTTTGATATCTTTAGTACACATTACTTCTATTACTTCTTTGATAGCGTCGTATCCTAATCCACCTGTTTTTATTGCTCGTCTTCCATCATCCACTACAGAATCACCTCTATTTAAATACCAATCTAATGTTTTGTCACCTTGCAATAAATTAATATCAACTTTCCCAATTCCATCAATGTAACCATTATCAGTATATTGCCAGATATCACAAGGGTAAGACGGTTTCTTTTGTGGACGGCCATCATTTGTTCCGTATCGTGGTAACCAAATGAAATCAGCTTGTACACTTTGTAAATTATATTTAGTATATAATTCATGGCTTACATAAAAGCCTACCTTCCACCCAGCAGCTTTACATGTATCAATGAAAGCTTGGGATGCGGCTGCTAAGTCCCCTAAGTTACCTTTACTATCCATAGATTTAACAGTATCTGTTTCCACATCTAATGCTAGAAATTTTGCATTTGGGCTTACTCTGTTCATAAAATCCTTTGCTTCTACAATTGCATCTGCTACAGATACAAAACATCCATAAGCATACGCCCCATGAGGAATACCATATCGTTCTAAATTTGTTACATGATCATTATATAAATGATCTACTAGATTCGAACCATACTGAACACGACAAATTGCTAATTCAATTTGCGGTGCTGCAATTGGCCAATTTATTTGATTATTCCATTTTGATAAATCTACAATGTACCCCATTATTCAACATCTCCTTGTTTTTGTTCTTTTTCTTTATCAAAAAACCATTTACCCGCAGACGGATTAGAAACAACACCCGCGGCAATTAAAAGGCATAAAATAGCATCCACATACTCTTGGTATCTTCCAAAATTAAAATTAGGGATAGTATCCATTAGTACCATCCCTAACAGGGCAAATAAGGCTACCCATAGGCCGTAATTGTTCAATTTTTGTTTCATTGTGTTTTCTCCTTTTTCTTTCTTGAATCTGCTCGTCGTATCTTTGCTTCAATTTCAGAAGCAACACTTTCTAATAACCATGCAGGGATCCATTTTTCCCAGCCAATTCTTGCACAGTTTGCAGCGAAACTATTAAAAATGTGATAACTCAATCCACCTATTACCATAAAGAAAAAGAAATCTGGTAGTTTCAGAGCTATATCAAATAAATGTGCAAGTGCAGGTAAAGATAAAAGCACCACAGTTCTTGTGATGCCTTCAATTCCATATTGTGATGAATATGTACCGTCTATCTTTGAAGCTTTACTACCGGTAATCCAGTCTAGCACGATGATCCATCCAAAAATCATCACCCAAATCAAATTTGCTTTACCATATAGCAAATTAACTACTGTGCCCAACCCGCCACTTATTGCGCCACCTACTTTAAATTGATTACTTGTAATAACATCACTTATATTTAACGATTTGATGAGCTCGTGAATTCTTTCCAAGTTCTCACCTCCTTTCAAATTTTGACCAAAATAAAAAAAGCCTGCTACAGCACGCTTGCATTTTACATATTTAATTTCTTCCAAGAATGTTCTAATGGCTCTTGTCGTGGAGATTTTATACTTTTATTTGAATCATTTTGAACAATTAAAGTTTCAGCGAAAATCAATCCACTTCTATTTAACGGTTTCCTATTTCCGATTAAGAATATGTCATCAATCATTTTCCCATTTCTTGAAATAATATTTCTGGTTGCTATCAAGGGTTTTGGGTCGAAAATAACACCTTTAAAAGTATTAATGGTAATCACCTCACTCAATTCGAAATACTAATGAAGATGGTAAAGAACCATAACTACCTACTGCATTTACATATTTGTATTTCTGAATAACACCATCAATATCTATTTCGATGATATCTTTATTTACGATTCCGTCACCAGAGGTATAATATATTCCACCCAATTTTCCACGTACCCCATATTCATTTGTTAAGATATAGAAAGGTAATAACAAAAATTTATTATCTATATTTGGATTTCTAATTGCAGAAATCGATAGCCATGTACTTCGATATGAAGCACTTGGGACTGTCCAATCGGAATTTTTAGGTCTATTAAATGTTAATCCTTGATTAGAGGTACTCCAATTACCACTATAAGCACTTGAATACCAAGTTAATGCTCTTGTATATGGTTTATGTTCTTCATCTAACATTAAATCATCTAATACACCAATATAAGATACAGCAGGAGTAAGGTTGATACTTATAGGTGGAATTGTACATGTAATAATTTTTTCTTTATCTATAAATAAATAAAACTCAAATTTTATATCAGGATTTATTTTAGGACCATTTGAACTTACACCAGCGTTGTAGTCTCTACCCCGGAACCAACTAGTAGGCCAAGATTCATCTGGACTATTCCCGCGCCCCGTAGCATTGTTATAACCTGTACAGAATTTAAAGAAAGCATCTGAATATACGGTTGATCTCACATCAAATTTTAACCTTTCTGACGAAATTTCCATGTTTCTACCATCATATGGTATAAGTTCGATATAAATGTTCTTTTTTCCATCATTTCCATCTGAGTACATAACATAGACATCATTTGCATTTTCTTTCCCTTCGTTTAATTGTTTCCAACCAACCCGAAGCATCTCATTGATTACAATATCGAATATTTCTTTTTTAAACGGTGTAAGTCTTTTGAAAATGTATTCTGACATAAAAGTATCCTCCTGTTATTTTAGGCTTATAGCTTTAACGATTACTGTAAATAAAGCAGGTTCCGTTCCTTTGTTTTCAATGAAAATATGAGCAGTACTGCTTGCGTCCTTATCCTCACAAGGGATTGCTAATATATCGTAAGTTTTCTTCTCTTGTAGACTCTTATATATTTGTAATCCACCTTGCTTTTTATCAAAGATTGTAATGACAGATTCGATATCTTTATCATTCGTTACGTGCAGAGTTCTTAAATCAAATTTGTTATATTCCATGTTAATAGCCAAATATTGTGACTGCCCATTTTGTACCAGTATTTGCTCTTTCTTTTCGATAAGGACGGGCGATGAAGTATCACCTGCAATTTCTTTATATCGATTTATTTTCATTTCTGTACCCATTCGCATACCTCACTCATGTTGTAATCTAATATTGAAATAAATAGGCTCGAAACCTACATAATCCCAATCTTTCATGATTTTTACCCAAAACTCACTATTACTTTGAGCTCCTAATGTATCTATCGTTATTTTATTTGACCAAGTAGAATTATCTAGTGAAATATTAGCCCACGTATACCCTACCTTTTCCATATATTGTTCGATAGAGATTTTTAGGTTATGAACAGGGGTTACATTCTCGTTCTGAACAATCATTTTTATAATGCGTTGTCCTTCTACCATTTGTCCAAGGGATGTAGGATCCGTTTCATTTAATTCGTTTGAATCCATTAATATTTTTATAGGGGAACCAATATTGTATACATCACCGCCGTAAAAAGTAGCTTTTTTTTCTGTAATTAGTTCTCCTTTATCATTTAATATCTCAATTACTCCATCAAACTCCAATGATGGTAAAGGGATATCGATACCTGTATTCAAAGAATCTATTAAATTTATAGATATGATGACTCCAGTAGCATTTTTTAATATAACTTTACTGTTAGGGAACAGTTGACGAAGGTGCAGCTTATTTCCCCTTGTAATGATAATTTTATCGATATCAATCGGTTTATATGCAGCATCTATTCCTTTCTTTAAGAGAACTCCTATTTTATTAGCAGTGATTTTATCGCTATCAATGTAATCAAAAAGAGAATCTGTTTTACTGTAAAAGTCCCACTGATCGCCGTGAGAGACAGCCATCCATTCTTTATTACTTTTTAACCGGTTTGTAGAATGAGATTCTAAGAATTCGACCTTATTATCTTTATTTTGATAAATAAGTAATCCACCTCTATCTCCGTCAACATCTGGCTCATAATCTGCAATTACTTGTATTGCAACATCTCCCTCTGGTTTAGCAATTAATAGCATAGTATCTGTATCAGCTGCATGTTCCATTCGTAAGAATCCTTTCCTTGCAGCAATATCAAAAGAACCCGATGGTGTTAGTATCCAATCGGGCTTCATAGAATTGAATTCATCTATGAATATTTTTCCACTTTCTTTTTCGTATAAAGAAGCAACGGTCATTTTTTTCTCCTACCTTGTTTTTTTCCAATTTGCATTCGTCCACCAAGATTGACGGCTATGTCGTAACCAAAACTTTGGTTGTTCCTGCGCGGTCACTTTGTTTTCAGTAACTTCAATAACATCGGCATTGTATATATTATTAACGATAAAGTCATCGAATTTTATACAATTCGCATGAAATGTCATGTCTATTTTAAAGATATCTGTTTCTTCGATTGAACTTTCAATCAGAAAAGGTCTATCAAACCGCTCAGATTCGTTCACAATCGTTTTTAAAGTATTATCTCTATCAAATGTATGAGATTCTATGTAATCAGCTCTAAATTGACGAGAAACATCGAATATATCCTGCTCATGTATTAAGGTTTTTTTAGCTGGTGTTTCTGCTAAAACATCATAAGTTATGTTTTCTGTTTGTATTTCTAATACTGTTCTTTCAGTATTGATTATTTCAGATATATTCGTTGTAATATCCGATATAAACCGTTTTGAGTCCATAGTATCAATAAGTTTTGAGAGGATATTGATTTCTGAACGTGTCATTTTTTTAGATAGAATCATTTCTGTATCTAATTCTCTTTGGATTCGAGCGAATAAATCATAATCAGGTAAATAAACCGGTAGGCCCTGTCCTTCAAATAAATCATATTCTTCCCTAGTTGCATTGATTTGCATTCTATTTCTAATGAACAATTGAAGTCTTTCTTCTAAAACTGTTATTTCTTTGTTTCTTCGATCACTTAACTCATTTTCTATAATGTCTGTAACAATATTTTTTGCTAATCGATTAACATGTTCTATCTTTATGCAACTGGTAGTAATCTCATCGATTGTTTTATCCGCAGATATTTCATTATTAATTATAGTGATATATTCGTTGTATTCACGATTTCCGATATCAGTTTCCATATTCTCTATAATGAATTCACGACCTATACCTATTCCGCACAAAATATCAGACATATTAACATCATGTTCGCGATTACGATTGTTCATTAATTCTGCATCGACAATAGAGTTGACCGCATATTCATTAGTAGTCTTATTAGCGTGATTATCATCTGTTATTTCGGCGGCATGGTATGAATGTGTTCTTACGGCATATTCATGGTTTGAACCAGGGATTGCAGCGAATATATTCATAGTTCGACTAAAATAATCGAAATCAGTATCGGCGGTTTCTATATACGACTTTTTCCGTACGTGTTTATCAGAATTTACATATATGCTAGTAACTTCTAATGTAGAGCGATCAACAATTTCATAGGAATCAAATTCACCAGTAACTTTTAATATATCTCTATCCGCTGTATCTAGCCGTGTATAGATAGTAGGTAATTCTCTTTGGATTCGAGCGAATAAATCATAATCGGGTAAATAAACCGGTATACCTTGTCCATCAAATAAATCATATTCTTCATAAGAACTATTAATCTCACGGATTTTTCGGTCTGCTGTTTCTATATCATCAGTAGGAACTGCATTCCATTCTTTTACTACAAGATCACCTGTGTCGTCCGTTAGATTTATTTCATTTAATTCTCTTTTGGTCCGTTCGGCCATTACATGTTCATAAAAACGCTCACCATACAAAATGCGAGCTATTTTAATCCATTCCGGAAGTTCTACAACATCGGCAGCAAACTGCCGAACTTTCTTTAACAACATTTCTTCAGTGATAGGTGCAGCCATTTCGTATTCATCTGTAATTCTGCGAGCTGTATTTTCTTCTGCAATATGATTCATACCAAAAGTACGGTTATGTTGTACGAATCCTTGATCAATATATATGTCTGTATTAAAACATCTTAATTGATTAAACTCTTGCGTTCGGGATATTTCCATCGAAAAATCCCGAGAATGTTGAAATGTTTGGGCGGAAGATACATGTGCTCCTATAACCCTTTCGAAAAGTGCGCCCTCTGCAGATAAAATATTGGCTTCAACTTCGATCTCCCGTATAGCGCGACTGAAAACATCAGACAATACGCCTTTTATTCTATAGGTTTTTGTAGCAAAAACACCGGCATTATCTTCTTTAATCGCTTTATATCTCGAATTAGATGGCATACTTACAGGATAGTCATGTTCGTTTTTTCCAAAAGGATTCGAAACAGATAATGATATACAATACGTTTTTTCTAAAGATGAATCTGGAATAAGAGAAACGGTGAAACTTTTTTCGTCTAAAGATAAAGAAGGGGCAGCGATAGAATAAATTTTATCTTTCATCCAGTGCTTTCCCCCTTTCCTTAAAGATCTTCTTTATATATAGCTAATCCAATTGGGTTAAATGGCGAATTGGAAGTTGTGAATGGTGAAACTTCTGTTGTCGGCAATGTATAACGATAAAGTTGTGCCATTTTATAACTTGCGGTAATTTCACCTATCGGAAACTCTTTAAAAATGACTGTTTTTTCATCAGCGTTATATTCATAGTCTGTTTTAGGGACTTCTTTGCAGTCCACATAAACACTTAAAGTGCTCCCCTGCGGTTTATGCTCTAAATGATATATTTTTCTGACTCCATCCCCATCTCCGAGAACTTCATTCACAACTGTTTTTTCAATTTCTAATTCGTCAGCTTGTTGAATGTTTTTTGGATGAACTGCATACACATCATCTAGTTTCCCTACATATCCATCATTCGGATGGACAATATACATCTGTGATAAGTGATATTTACCACTGTACATAGATGGGTTGAATCTTCCTTGGCCGCTATCAATATCTTGATGATGTGTAATAAATGCAAGATAATGCTTCTGATACATAGATCCAGTTAATGATTGAGCTAACATCGGAGCTAAGTTTCCTCCTGACGTATTTTCGCCATAATCAACATTCGTTTTTCCAATTTGTTTTATAGAATTAGAGAATTGTTCACCTTTACGACAACCGCTCATAATTAGTAAGTTTTTCTGTGGTTTTTTATCGAAGGTATGCATCTTACCAATATAAAGCGGAACAAACAATGCGCGAACTGGGCTCGGCGTTGGATCAATACGCATAAACATAACAATCCGGTCTTTATTCGCATTACCGTACATATACACAACAGAATCACGCTTCCAATCTTTCGTAAATCGTTGTTCGGGTGTAAAGCTTAATACAGTGAAAGGTGATGCGTTAATAAAATTGATAGATGTGAAAATTTCAGTCATGACACTTATTGTATTTTGGACATCAAAAGATGTTTGAGCAAGGAGTACTTCTGATAATTCTCCGTTTTCATTAGGTTCTAATAATCTAGTTCCCGAAATTGTAATGTTCTCTGAACTAGAAGGGGCAGATTTGAATTCAATCGATTTACTTGTAAACGTATATTCACTTGAATCTACAACATTCTTGTTTTTATAAACAAAAAAACGACTTTCATCAAAGTCGGTAAAAGGCAAATTAAATGTTGTTTTTGTTCCGTTCCCATTCCCTAAATCAGCAACTGCATCAGTACTATTCACTTCTTTTTCGATAAAATAACGAGTGTACGTGAAGAAAATCATATCATTTGTTGGTTCATACGCATCATTTGCAAGACGATATTCGCCAGTTACTTTACCACCTTTAGGAACAGGAGAATTAAATTTTATTTTCCCTTTCTTTCCATCAATAGAATAGGTGCTCTTATCTTGTAATTCGCTATTTACATAGAGTAATAATGAAGTTGGAACAATTGGCGATGTAGGGATTTGAAATTCTGTTGTGGTCCCATCCCCTATACCGAAATTTCCTAAACGAGATTCAGTTGAAACATATCGTGCGTCTGCAAAATCGGAATCTGCTGTATCATAGGCCATAGCAAATCCAAAACGTCTACGTTCCAAATCACTACCTAATGATTCAAACAATCGTACATCGATGTATTTACTAGTACCGTTGCGAATACGAAAGAATAGATCTCTTTTCCAACCGTTCTTTTGATATAGTTTTTCTAAATCTGTTGGTAACGTTTGTAGATTAACAATTTTATCGAACCACATTTTGAGTATCCCCTTTTACATTGATTTTTCATATATTCCTAATCCGGCAGGTCTATATGCTGTAGCTGGCATTTTTGTAATTGGCGAAATAGCATCTACAGTAAAGAAACGATAAATATCATAGGAATCCGGACATGTTTGCTTACGGACTTTCAATTTATCTCCATCCAGTAAGCCTAATGGTGATAAAAGAACCATGTAAGGCATATAACCACGAACCCCTTCATCCGGGTGTACGATATAAGCGCGCGAAGTATGCACTCTACCACTATATAAAGATGGGTTGAATTGATATTTATATTCATCATTGTCATGACTTTGCCATGCGGAAGGATATTGCCCCCCGTTTACTCCTTTTCTGTCTGGTGGCATCATGTTACTCGGAACACTCCATGCGATATAATGCGCTTGGTATCTTGCACCAAATCTGGAACGTTTGATGATTACGTTATCAATTCCATTACCTGGAGATTTTGGGTATGTCTTTGTTCTTGGCATATAATTCGTCACATCTATTAATGGAGTATTACTCTCAAAATTATATAAATGAGAATATACTTCAGATCCTTCGTAAGCAGTACCAGCCCATAATGCGTCAGCAATTTCATCATCTTTTCCATAGCTCTCTAATTGCCCCATATATACAGGTAAGACCGGAACCGAGTTGTTTTCAAATGCAGGCGTTCTATCTGCTTGAATTAATAGAACGACTCTATACTCATCAATTTGTCCTGTAATTCGAACCAATGAATCGGGCCACCAGTTTGTATCTACATTTACACTCTGTAAATTTGGATTTCTTAGAGTCACTTTTACTAATGGGGACATCATAAGTTCCGGTGTATCAGTGTAATCGTAAGTGTAATAAACGTAAGGTTTGCCATTCGTACCTATTTCTGTATGAGGAATTCTATTAACTTTAGCTAATTCGACATCTGAAATTGATTTAAATTCCTTTCCATCTTCTGCACCCATAAAGATAATGCTATTGTCTGCATAGTTTGGAAGCTTTTCAAGCATATATAAGTACATACGAGAGCGATCTTTATAACGTGGGTTATTTTCTAAGTATGACTTGAACTCAGATTCCCCTTCTTCTGTAGAAAAATCTATATCTAATTTGCTTTTCGCGGACCATATCCAAGTTTGCATGATTCCGTACATGCCACCATCACTATTTTTTAGAACCACATGTTTTGCAGCCCAATAATTATGCAACGGAGTTTCCCCATCTTTCATTTTGTAAACGCATTTGTAAAATGTTTGAGCCCTTTTCCATCCGTTTTGAATCATTGTACTGACTAACTCATTATGGAATTCGGCTTCTGTCACTATTTTTTCAATATATGCCATCTATTTCACGCTCCTAATCTCTTAATAGTTGATAATTCAGTTTCACAACCTTACGTTTACCAGATTGATTGTGATATTCAAACTTTAATATGGTATTAGCGGGTATAGGTTTAATAATAGAAAAATTAAATCCTTCCGGGACATCTTTCACATAAATACTTTTAAATACTTGCTCATCGTTAATAAACAAGTTCCAATAATCACGATCGTCATATTGTGATGCAGCTATAGAAAAAGCAATCATTTCAGTTTCGAAATCTAAAGAAAACTTATCTATACTCACAGCATCATCTATACCTATTCTTCGGCCTTCTATATATGGCTTGGTCTTCGTAGGAAAATAAGGTGCATCAAATCTTCCGCCGGCCATATAATTGACAGCGAAACTCATAAAACCACCCCTCTACTTTAAACAGTGCAATTCGAACCATACTGTTTTATCGATAATTCCTTGGTTATAGAATCGAAATATAATTTCATCACCTGCAGTTAATTGCTCATAAACCATAAAATGCATACCTTCGGGAAGCTTCTTGGTATAAATGTTTTTACAGAAATACTCCCCATTAACAAGTAGATCCCATTTGTCGTCTAGTTCATATACCGAGCAACTGACACTAATTGCGTAGAATTCCATATCAGCAGGTAATGTATATTTAAATTCTTCTGTAGTAAATGATGCAGAATCCATGATGAAGCCAGGGACAAATGGCTTTGTTTTTGTTGGGTAGAAAGGTGGATCTAATCTCCCGCCAGCTAAATAAGATGTAGTAAACATAAAACACGCCCCTTTTTGTAAAAAATCCCCAAGTTATTAAGGTACATCGGGAATTGGCAAATCAGATAGCATGCCATTGCCTTTATTTAAAATTCGCGGTTGTACTCGTTCTAATTGTTTTTGTGTATTATAGATTAATTGTATCTCCATCACTTTACCGGTTACTTTATGGGAGAGTAATACTTTATTAAGCAGACCTTGTTTATCAAAAACTAAATCATAATGTAAATATTTATCTCCATCTACCTCAGATAAACGTGATCCATCTCGAATAAGTGTATAACCTTCTGTCATTCCTTCTTTAAATACATCATTTGGATCATTTCCAGGCATCGGTTTGCCGCCACTATAAAATTCTCTATCTATCAATCCTTTCATCATATACATGATTGGATCATATAAATTCTTTTGCATTATCATAGGATCACCCCTAATTTACCCTTGTGACGGACCATGTTTTTGCTGGTTTTTGGATATAATAATGATTTTCATCTTGATTTACACGAGGAAATGTTAAATCTGGTAATGTACCATAGTCAAATAAGATATTATTTTTTGTATCAAGCACTTGTATGCTTCCTGTAAATATACCTTTTGGATTTCGAACAGCTTCAAATATAATCGTGTTAACTCCATATTCAAGTGGAATATCAACATATGTAGGATCGTTACGAAGAAAGTAATTTTCTTCTACTAATTTATCTCCGCAATAGATATTCACCAAGTCCCCGTCTTCTATGTTCCAATCCCATAGTTTTAAACGTATTGTATCAACGTTTACTGTAATACCTGGAATATCCGTATATGGCGCAGGCTCATATCCATAGTTAACTGTTAAATCTAAAGTTTGATAGAATCCATCATCTGCAGATATCATCGTATTAATCCCTTTAACGAAGTAATTCCATTGTTGGCCAGAATCTCTGTTATATACGGAGATGACATCGAATAGTTGAATCCGCGGATCGCCAACAACTGCTACAGTTAATGTTCTAAACTTTTGAATTGCTTTTAAATGATAAGCTGCAGCAACTGCTCTTCTTGCAAAGAACGTTGTCGCCCAAGGAACCTCTATCATTTCCTCTCGTAAATCACCCTTCGAAACATTTTTTAATAGAAATGGGTTAATGAACCCATTTGCATAATCGCCGCATTTCACAACTATGCTATTACTAATATCTTGATCTGTTAGTTGCATATCTAATGAGATAAGGTTTTCTCCTTCTGTAAAATTAAACTTTGCAGGTTCGTTAATTGCATAGTCCGGAATTTTCATAAATGTGCAACTTCCATCCGGTTCATGTTTTATATAATGGAACGTTGTATCTATAATATCGCGAACAATTTCATCCCACTTTTGGAATCTCTTACCGGTTGCTCCTTCAACAATCCAACTTTGATTGGTCCCAGGAATGTTTACTCTGCTTCCATGTAATTGAACTCCTGCTTTTTCAAAGAAGAATTTAACCACATCATAAACATTACCGGTTGGCGCTACAATTTCATCAGATCCTGGTGTTGGAATAACTGACTTATGCAAAACCTTTTTATATGATGTTGTACAGGTTACTGAAATTGTACCGCTTTCGGCATTTACCTTAACATCAGATACAAAACCATGTATATACGGTAAAGCTTCATTACCATAGCCGATAGACACCTTAAATTCAGTCTGCGGATATAGCTGGTTTGTATTTGTTACCTCACTGTTATAAAACCATTCTTGAATAGAAGAGAACTTACCATACCAGTTATCAGGGGCCATTTGACCGTATTCATTCGCAAAGGTAATAGTAAATGTACTAGCAAACTGTTCTGCGTTTTCCTGCACTTCTAAGCCCGTTACACGGTGCTGGACTTGTACATAAGAAGAAGAGTCCCTTCTTTTCATATAAACAATTAAATTAGGGGAGTTATTCCCAATTTGAAAATAGCTCCCCAACATTCTAATTAAAGAAATAGATCCTTCTCTCACATTCCATCAACCCCAATACCTGCTTGTGACATAGATATTAATTTGCATTTTGCTATTACTAGCGTTCCTTTTCGTATTGCATCTACTTCATTTGGCGGAATAATACCGCCGTATGTTCCATAATCACCGGTGATGATATGAGGGCGATAGATTTCTCTCATAAAATCACGCCAATGTTCTATTCGATTAAATAAAACATTAAATTCAACTTCACAGCCTTTATTTCCGGAACTTTGGAAACGAGGATAGCCATGCATTATATTGAATGATTTGAGCCCATCAAGAGATTTCGGAAGTTTTGTCTGCTCAATCATTGCGATATTCGGAACATGACCAAAAGCGTAATAATGAACATCACGTATATAAGCTACATCTGCTGATCCATAACCACTTGTAGTAAATTCGATAGTTTGTGGCCCTGCTCCAACAAAAATCTCTCTCGATTCCCAAGCGTAAGCCCCTCTCGCTCTGAATTTTTCAATCCCATTTACCCGAACAATAAAATACTTATCTGGCAGTATACCATCAGAACCAATAGGGACTTGGGACATGAAAGAAAAGTTATATGTCCCTGGCCATGAAAAATCAATAGTATATCGAATTGTAGTTTTTAACTCTGTAGCATCAAATAAGAGGTGGTATGAACCACCTCTTCTATGCAATGTTTTTGTGATACTCATACATTTCTCACCGCCATTCCCATTAGATCGTCAGCAACTACGTTTTGTAGCAGTTTACGCATTTTTACAAAGTCCTCTGCAGATTGTAATTTTTCAACAGCAACTTTGAATGTTGCATTTTGAATTGTTACGCCATTATCTGTTTTCTTCTCAACGTGGGTTTGTCCAGCAAATGGATGTGCAGTTTTACCAATTAGATCTGCAGAATGTGCGCCCATTTGTCCGATTTGAGTAGATACATCAGTTACTAGTTTCATTGGTTTAGGTGGAACAACAGCTTTATTCAATAGTTCAGAAGCCCTATCTACTACGGGAATCATTTTTTCCATCCCTATACCTAGACCTTCTGTAATAAATCCACCAAATTCCATCATTAGACGTGAGGGACTTCGAATACCAAAGAATTTTTTTACAGCTTTAGGAATTCCACTTACAACACCTTTAGCTTTGTCAGCTACCCAACCAGCCATTGATGCCATCCCTTTGCCGATACCAGCGATTATATCTTTTCCCCAACTTAATGCATCCTTTGCCACGTTTTTGACAATAGATCCTACTTTACTAAATACATCTTTTACTGTATCCACAATTCCTGTAAAGGTTCCAGTAATAGCCTTTTTGATTGTAGAGAAATTATTTACTATGAAATCTTTAATAGCCCCTACAACGCTAAACATTGTATTTTTAATTTTGTTAAAATTATCAACTACGAAATTAACAAAGGTACGAACTGCACTAATAATTGTATCTTTAATGAAATTCCATGCAGTTTGAATAATATTCTTTACCACATTCATAACGGTGTTGATTATATTTTTTATAGTGTTGAATGCAGATTGAACAGTATTCTTAATGAAATTCAATACAGTAACAAATACTGTTTTAATGAAATTCCATGCTACTGAGATAATTGTTTTTATCACATTCATTACAGTAGAAATGATATTTTTAATAAAATCGAATGCAGCACGAACAAACGATTTCAAGAAGTTGAGGACAGTGGTAAATATCGTCTTTATGATATTCCATCCAACTCTAAAAATCGTTTGCCATATTTTTATATAAAAAGATATTACGTTTTTTATGAATTCTAAGGCAATTTTAATAACGCTTTTTAAAATATTTAAAGCAGCATTAAAAATGAATTTTATAGCATTCCATCCAATTTCGAATGCCTTTTTCCAAAAATTAATATAGAACTTTATAACTGCAAGATAACCGCGCCAAGCTGCTTCGAGTATTTTTCCTATAAATGATACAGAAGCATGGAAGACTTTTTTCGTACCTTCCCAAAATCCAGAAAAGAACTTAGACAAACCATTCCAAGCGGATTTCGCACCTTTTACGGTTGCATCCCACCCCTTAGAGCATGCGTCACCTATCCATTTAACTGCTTGTTTCGTATATTTAACAACAGAATCCCAATTTTTATAAATTAAATATACTAATCCAACAATAGCTAAGATAGCAATTGTCCAGGGATTCATGAGTAATGTCATAGCAGATCTACCAAGTAAAGCTAATGCTTTTCCTATCGCACCAAACATACCAATAAGTTTAGGTCCTATCTTTAAAAGTCCTGCAAATGCAGCACTACCTAGAAAAGATACTGCTCTTCCTATCATTCCGAACATACCTATTAATCTAGGTCCAAGTTTTAGCATTCCTGTAAATAGCATTGGTACTTTCGTTAGTACTGGCACAAGAAATCTGAACGAGCCAACAAATGCTCCGACTCCACTTGTCATAAAGCCAAGCATGGCGACTAATGGTCCTAGTACTGCAACCATACCTAAAATTGCTACAATCCCAATTTGAATTGGTTTCGGAATTGCACTAAAGGCTTTGGCTGCCCATTCTACGGCTTTGATAATTGGGGGAAGTGCTACTTCTGCAATATCAATAATCGCTTGTCCAAGCGGCTCTAATGATGCTGTTGTAGTACGAACTAGTTTTTGCCAACGAACGCCAAATGCTTCTTGTTGCGTTTTTTGCATATCTTTCATCGCACCGTCAACATTTTGTAAAGCGCCACCAGCATTATTAAGACCAAGTACAGCTTCTGCGCCCATATCTTCCCACTTAGTACCAAACACAGCAACTCCAAGCTGATTAGCTTTAACTTTGTCGTCCATTTTACCTAAATCACCAAGTACAGCATTGAACACATCAGCAGCTGTAGCTTTACCTTTATTGAAGTTGTCCCATATTTTTTGTGTTTCTGGTGACATTTCAGCAAAAGCATCAGCTACACCTTTCGATCCGTCTTGTACACGGATACCAAACTCTTTCACAAGGTCATTAATGTAGTCAAGATTGTAGCTTCCATCACGGGTTCCATTCGCCATTATGGTGAACATTTCTTGTGCTGAGAATCCTGCCTGTTTATATAGCGGCGCATATTCAGCTACATTATCAAACATTTCGTTAGAAAAATTAAGCCCCTCTTGTCCTGCTGCGGCAAATAAATCAAACGCTTCTTTTGATTCAATACCAAATTGGTTCATCAGTTGACCTGCACCACGTGTTACCTCATTGATATCAGTGTCGAATGTTTTCCCCAGTGTCATGGCACTTTTTGTGGCACTTTCTAATTCATCATAAGGAACGTCCTTCATGTTCTGATAGACTTTTATCAAAGACTGATCTACCTCTTCAAGACTTTGTCCGAACCCATCTTTCCATGTATCCTTTGCAATCTTACCAAGGTTTTCCGCACCCTTTGCGCTGAGACCAAGTGAAGATTGGATATTCCTCTGTGAAGTATCGAAATCAGAAGCTACTTTAACAGCAGCTGCCCCGATACCAGCTAAAGGTAAAGAAAGACCAGTAGTCATGTTAGTACCAACATCTTTCATCTTGTTACCAACTTTACTAATGGATTCCCCTGCCTTTTGGAATTTATCATGCATTCCATTCGCTGTTTTTTGCACACGATCTTCAAATTGCTGTAATTCTTTATATGCACCCTCAGCTTTAATACCAATTGTTCCGAACAACTGGAATATTTCTGCTAACATTTACGCACCTCCCTTCGATGAGGCTATCACTCTTCATCTTCTTCCTCTTGGAATTGAGCGATTAGTTTATTAGCATGTTCGATACATTGTTCTTTTGACCATACTTCTGCGATTTCAGCAGATTGATTTTCATCGTCAAGAGTATCTGTGAGTCCAAAAGCTTGAAGGTAATCATTAAAAGTGGTACCTTCTTCAAGTTGACGAGTTTGAAATCCAATGAACGCCATCTTCTTCCACTCATTCAGCTCTTCTCGTTGCTCTTCTTTTGTGATGAAAGAAAATAGGTCCATTAAACGCGAAAACGGTATAGATAAGACATATTCATCTGTCCATCCATACCGTTTTTGAATCTTATCGAAAGCACGCAGCATATTTTGCTCAGCTTCCTCTAAATATTCATCTGTATCCTCGTTTATGATTGGATTGGAGCTACTGCTGACTTGCTCCATTTCTCGCTTTGGATTTTCACGAGCCCCTTGACTTGGTTGAAAAAAGTCATTAAGTCTTCACTTTCTAATAAGCCTTTTATAACAGCAACCATTGCTTCTGGAGGGAATTGACGAAACTCATCTGCTTTTACTTTTAATAAACTAGCAAAGAACTCTGTAAAATCATCCTCACAAGCAGGAATCATTGTTAAAACACGGAAAGCAAACTCTAATCCTTTTTGTTGCTGCTTCTCTTTAATCGCAGCTAATTGCACTTGTTTTTCTTCTTCTGGAAGGGATTCAGCAGCTTTAGTTAGTTCATCCATTTCTTGTTTATCCTTACCGAAATCAGCAAAGTTAGCCATTGCGCTGCGTCCGACTTTTGAAATGATCTTAGCGAATCGCCAAACGTCCGTTACATTTAATCGTCGCATTGTTACTGTTTCGCCCATGATTGTAATTTCTGTACCGTTATTCATCATTTTTTCTAAAATAGAAGCCATTTTGTTCTCTCCTTTTAGCATTTAGCCTGTTTTATGTAATAGAAAACCGACTACCTTTTATGCGGTAGCCGGTGCTTTAGTTATTGCTGCTGTTTTCTTTTTCTTCGGTAAATAAATTTCATATGGTGGTGTGGTTGGTGCAGATTCACTATAATGACCGATAAATTTACACTTCAATCCGACAGTTCCTTTACCGTCTTTTAGATCTACTTCAATAGACGAAACTACCATGGCATTACGAATTACAAAAATTACTGGTAAATCGCTACCGGAAATCGTACCAACTAAAGCGATATCATTGTAATTTGAATCTGGAATATCGTTAGTAGGTTGAGCGATATCATAATCTGCATCCGTTTCACTGTCTATTACCATACCAGGTAAAGCTAATTGTAGATTCTCTCTTGTAAATTCAACTAATGTTGTTTCTACATGCGGTTCATCTTTTAAAAGCCATTTACCGCGGACCATCTTACCAAGCAATCCATCGATATCAGCATCATAATACTCTCGATCAAAACCGACCTTTGTACCGCCTGTGGTCGCTCCTAAAAGTTGGCCTAAATCTTTTACACTCTTAAAACCTTTATAGATTACACCAGGTCCAATGACAAAATTATCGGTTGTTCCTTCGCGAACACCATTAATCATTTTCCAACTCATTTGCTCTACCCCCTAATACAAGTCCGTTCGTATGGTTCGGACAAGGAATTTTACATTTATATGAATGATAGACGGGTCTTCATCTGGTACAGGAAGACTACCTGCACGATGTATAGAAAGTATCCCATCATCCTTTAAACCAACTTCTCTATCTAGCAATTTTTCAATACGTGCAGCTATCAACTTTGCCTTATCATAATTCCCGTTATCACAGTACACATCGAAATTTAGAATTATTCGATCTATAATTTCAACATCATCCGGATTATTTGCTTCAATTCTCATAACGACATAAGGCATTTCCATGTCATCTTGTGCAGTTTGAAATGTAAGAGCAGGACCTTTGTCCTCTTCTTCACCATATTCCGATAGATTAGCCTGTATTATTTTATCGTTTTCTACAATATTTCTAATAACTGCAATAGCATTAGACATACAATTATCCTCCCATCATTCTTTTTAATTCCATACGTTCTTTTTCAAACGTTTTTAACAAGAATGGACGGGCTTGCATATTACTTGTTCCATTTTCAAGCCAAATTGATTTCTTTAAATCACTGCCAACTGCTCCTATCACTTCTGATTGCGATCTTTTGATGTTGTATTTAATCGAGTTCAATAAATCACCAATACGAACAGCGGGAGCTTCACCTGGTTTAGAAGCGGTATATTTCCGGCTTGTATGTGGTATTTTGTACTGTTTACCGCTACGGCTTCCTGTAAGAGTTTTCTTCACTTGATTTTGTAAGTGAATCGATGCAGAGGTGACTTTTTGGACACACATAGCATTAATTTGTGTTCTCACTTGCTCCATATTACTAGAAAACTCAATTTCTACTGAATTAGCCATATAGAATCATACCTTTTCGCAATAAATTTCAATGTGATGATTCAGAAATGCAGGGTTACGTGGTTCCCCTTTTACTTCAAACGTATAATCAACGCCTAATTCTTCGTTTTTGAAATAAATACGATCATTAGGTTTAATTTTGTAAGAAGCAGGTGCATAAATCTTAAAAGTTGTATCGAAATTTTGCTTATCACGCTTAAATCTCTCGTTATCAGTAGCAGAATTAGTAGTTACACGGCAAATCATATTCTCGTAAATGTCCTCTTCTGCTTCTGCATAATTACCAGAGGATTGTTTCTTTTTTGTTTTTCGTTTTACAACTACTTCATGAATGTATAAATCATCCATACTACCATCATCAAAGTACATATTCATGTAGCCATCACCGGCTTAACTCTTGCTCTAAACCCTTTTAAAGCATTGAGTATCTTATTATTCGTAGCAGGTTCATCTAATGTTTCTGGGCTAATCTGGTACGAATAATCCCCAATACTTTCCGAAGTCTTCATACCCTTTCGCTGTAAGTTAGCACGAACTACTGCAGAAATAACCAAATCAATAATACATTTCCTCATAAGTACCTGCAGATCATCATAATCTTGTATCTTATATTCGAATTCATATAATTGATTTTCGGATAAACCATAAACAATACGTCCATTTACAGTAATAGAATCGGTCATATCTTGTTTAGAACTGACATGAGTTACTTTTTCTACAGATTCAGCAGGGAAAGAAAGCCAAGCTAGTTTGCTTGTCCGGATGATTTCTTTCATCGGATTAGCTGGCTTGACTCTTAAATATTTTCTTGTAATAACTGCATAGTAATCTATTAGTTCTTGAATAACCGTATCGGGCATTTTCTGCACATTTACGCGGTTTTTGATATCCTGCACGGTAATATCCATTATTTATCCTTCTCTTTCTTATCGATTTCTCTTATAAGTTCAAAATGACCAGTACTTACAAGATAATCAGCTTTATCATTTGCTACTGTTTCCTCTTGGCCATTCTTAAATGTTTGCCCGTAAGCAGTATAAGTACCACCCCAAAGAAGGTTAATTACTTTCATAAGTTACACCTCAATCCATAAAAATACGCCCGGCCATTAGGCACCGAACGTATCAGGAATATTTGTAAGGATAGCAACTGCATCCATTTCTTGAATGATAGCATCATCATCAAAATGGATTACATAGAATCGTTTATCTTCCATTACTGCAGATTTACCTTCTGTTGTTTTACGAACACGAGTTTCATAAGTATTTACAGCGATGAAGTTGCGTGGATCAGCAAGAATAATTACGTCATCTGTTAAAGAAGGAACAGTAGCGATTGCATATCCCATTGGTTTATTAACTTGATCTCCTGCCCCAAGTAATGCAGCGTCACCAGCACCTGTTGGACGATTTGTTAAATATTCAATCCACTTCTCTCTGCGATTCGGTGACATAATCCAACGTAGATTGCTATTCTTATATTTATTAGGCATTGCACCAGACAACGCAAAGAGGGAACCTTTACCAAATCCATTAGCTGCCGCTGCTTCCCCTGTACCAGTTACTAGTTTAGCGTGGTCAACAATATGTGATTCCTTTGACTTTAAAATTTTCTTTAACCAACCATCGTTAATTGATAAAAATGGGTCGGATGATTCTTCATCGCCATTCCAATGTAAATCCTCTAAATCAATACCCGTTTGAGTTGCCATAAGAGTCATTACAGTATCCTCAAAGCCTTCCCCTTCAATGTTCTCGCGGAGAGTTTCTTCTGTAATTTCCCAAGGTAGACGGATTGCTTTTGTATTATATGGAACATTTGATGTTTTCACACCTGCACGGTACTCGTCATCCTTATCTTCTGTTTTCTTACGCAAAATACGCCCGCCAATAGCGATTTTATCAATTACGCCTTGTTTTGCCTTACGCATTTCTTTTCGATGCAGCTGTGAGAATGGAGTTGATTCGAATGCCATTCTAAAGAATTCTTTACTTTGTTCCGGATTTAATAATCCAGAAGAAATGGATCCAGTCGAGATAGTCTTTTCAATTTTAGATAAACGATTTAATAATTCTGTATTATTCATTGGCATATTTGTAGTCCTCCTCTTACAGGTTTAATCCTGCCCATTTAGATTTCTTAATTTTTTGTTGCCCAAGTACTGGATCATCATCTGGATCCAATGATTTACGAATAGAAGCAGCATTTTCAAGGTTTTCAAGACGTTTAGCAATTGGTTCTAGCGCTTTCTGGATAACTGCCGCAGCTTTCTCTTCGTCCGTTTGTTCTTCTGGTGTTGGTTCTACCTCCTCACCATTTACCTGTTTTTCAATCTTATCTAACTTAGTAGCTAACGGTTCTACCGCTTGTTTAACAATATCTGCAAATTCTTCTGCTTTCATTTCATCTTCCTCCTGTGGTGAAGCATCTTCTTTTATTTCGTTAATTAAAGCTAATGCTTCATCTAATTTTGCATGATTCTTTTGGGATAATACTTTCCCAGCTTTTTTAATACTTTCTAATACAATTCTTTCTGCTTGTACATTATCTTCTGATTTCGTGATGGTATAACCACCTTTAATAGAAGCAAGAATTTCCTTCATATCATCAAGAGCAGCTGTCATTCGGTCGATATCGGGATTGTTCTCCCAAATTTCCCAATAGAACACATCTTCGAACAAATTAAAAACAGCACGTAAATCACGGTTCTGTCTTTCGTCTACAAAACGATCTTTTACTTCACCTTTTTTAATATCGTGTTTTTCACCTTTGAAATAACCGATCATTTTACGAATGAACCCCTTCTCTTCATGAGTAAAATCATCTGCTTTCGTGATTTCTACACGTTCACCAAATCCACCCATTGAAAAGCCAGTTACTTCACCTTTTTTAATTTCTTCCCAGGTGTCCGCATCATCAACACGTACAGTCATAAGCCATGTTCCTGCTTTTACTTCTTGATCGCCTACCGTCATATCACTTTTAGCAATCCAATTTTCAACAACTGTACCTTTCCCAGCAATTTCATCATGCTGTTTATCGATGTGCTGGTAATTTTCCATAAAAGTATATGCAGCCTTTTCAATTTCCTCTGCAGTCATCATATCCCCATGACTATCTTCAACTAGTGGTTCATATACAACACCTGTAACAAGCTGCTTCTCTTCCTCTGTTTTAAGGATTGGAACTTGTTTAGATATATTTGGTTGTTTAGTAGATTCACTTTTCATAATGGCAAATTGACGACCATTAGCGCCCTTTGCAACTAATGAAACATAGCTAATATTGGCGTTTCTTAGTTCGTACCCCATCGTTTTACCTCCTTTCCCATAAATATTGGGGTTCCAGTGTCAAAACGCATAGCAGCCAAGTACACGACCGTATACGTTTTGACGATGAAACCCCAACTTATAGGAATATTTATTCTTGTGAAATCATAGTACAGCGGCAATGCGGATGAGCTGGCGGACACATCTTCCCATTACTAAATGGTTCGTCAATATCTACCGTTTCACCATTTAAACCACCACACTCATTACAAACACGCTCATCATGACCTGTAAGCCACGTCTTTTTGTTTCTATTTGCACCTTTATACGCGATTAAATTACCATAATTCATTGCATATGTTGTTTCTGTTCGTGCAATCATCATCGCTCTGTAATTACTAGCCTCTGCCATTACGTCTGCAATGGATACACTTAATGCATCGACACCCATTCCCTCACTAAGATTCTTTAGCATGACTTCTCTTAGTCTACTCTTAGTGGTTTCATGGATCCCTTTTGCTAATTCGAATGCATAAGCAGCTACCCATTTTGCAGCAACGTCACCAATAGGATCTAATACCATCCAGGTTAATCCATTTGTTGCTATAGCGCTTTGAATGAATTCTGTCACATTATCCTGCAATGTGTCCGTGACTTCATCGACAAACATTTGTCGTTCTTCATCCCAATCCACACTATCTAGAAATTCATCAACTTCCGCTTCTGCAATTGCAAGATCAATGTCTTCATCTGCTTTATTAATACGAATTACGGGAAGTAGGTTTAAGAGCCTATTTCCCTGTTCGGAAAAAAATCAGCTACCTTCTTTTGCATAGCCTTCTCTACTTCTTCATGTTTTTCCCTAAATGCATTAATAGCAATTATGTTCTCTTGCTCATTGTCTGCAGATTTTGCAATAGGTTCGAATTGCGAATCAATTGTTCCACCTTCAAAGAATGTATCACCATTTTTTACAGGTTCATAACCTACTACTTTTCTTGATTCATTAAGTGTTAATATACGTTTTTCATAACCGTCTGCTGCATATTGCATATCAGCTTCACGATCATCCGTATCAATTTCGTTTAATTTGAACTGCCAATCTAAACCGCCTAGTTTTTCGGAAAATACACGGAATAATTGTGTATTTAATCGATGCTCCAATATTTCTTGGCCGGGTTCAATAATAGAACGCTTATACATTTCGTTCATTTCTGCAGCAGTTGTTTGCCCTAATGAACCTGTCATAGCCCAACCAATACGGTAAGGCGGTACACGATGAGCTACGCATATCTCCATTGCATTATCTTGTTTATATAAACGGAAACTACCTTCTTTAACATCTGGACTTAATTTTTCCAGCCTAGCTTGTGCTCCTGGTGGAACTGGAACAACCGCTAACTTATGGTGTTCACCTTTTGCCTCAACAGAAAAAAACGCTTGTAATTCTTTTTCTACTGAATCATCTATTTCATCAACACCCTCAATAAATAGCAGAGCATCCGGTATGGTTTTTCCAGTGAAATAGTTAATGTTGTAATCTCTTACCGCCTGCGAACCAACTATAGAACCGATAGAACTCACATAATTTGGTATCCCATAATAAGAGGAACGTGAACCGAATTTACGAATAACAATTACTTCCCCCGCTTTTTCTGTTCCGTTTTCTGCAATATCCTCTGCGTTTAACGGCCTACCATCAGCAAGACGAAATTCATCAGGATAACCGAACTTCTTAAACCAACGTTCTTTATTATTTACAATTTGTGCAAAGCGTACCTTATCTTTATGGGCACGAACTGTATGAGCTGGAATATGGTATAATTCTGACGGTTCACCTTTGTTATTACGAACGACTTCAATGATACCCCATCCAACTGTTTCATAATCCTCCCATACAGCTCTTATAATTTCAGAACTTGTCATTTCTGGATTACAATTCCGCATAAAGTTTTTTAACATTTTATATTGTTCCTGGTTTGCTTCTTTCACTTCTTCAAAAGGAGCAAAGTCAAAACCAACACCTGCAATATCATCTACTTTTGCGCTAATACAAGCAGAATGAATAGGATTACTTTCCTTTATATCCAGCAACGCTTTCATATCATAAGGTGGTTTAACCAATCCCTTATCGCCATATATTTGCGCGAATGGGTCAACTGTCATTTGTTTGCTATTATCTACCTTATTCTTCGGATCATCTGCAGCTTTATTAATACTAAATACTTTTACATTCTTTATAGCTTTTTTATCGCACATATCGTCTGTATGTCCTCCTTTCTTCTATTAATAAAGAGCAAAAGAAATAGCCGAACAATAAATGTCCGACTACACTCTTTTAACTTTCCCACCCATAACTACTCTTGGTTTATAGAATGCTAGAACTATTGCATCTGCTCTATCGGGTGATTGTAATCCGCGTTTTTTCATTTCTTCTTTTCGCTCTAAAGCAATCTTACCTCTACTTGTTATTCTATATTTCCGGCTAGAAAATTGAGAGATCATTTTTTCGTCATTTGGAATCTCCATTGTAGGTTCTTCCCCCTGTATAAATGCTTTCATATTTTCTTCAAGTAAATCTCTTACAACGGCCCAACCTTCCGCACCTGCATTATCATAGTGCTCATCATCAAGCGGTTTCCCGTTATTCACAACAGGATATACCTTGAATGGTAATCGTTCAGATTTAATAACTTCTTTCAATCTGTCCGTAACACCACCACCAACGCCACTATCATCGACTTTTATATCAACTCTTCTTAACTGCTTGTACTTTGCCATGTATTCCTTAGCTAATTTTAATACATGGCCAGCAGTTTCCATTGTATCTTGTTTATATTGAGTTAATAATTTAAAGACTTTATTCCCTATCCTTGGAGCAATTACAGTTTCATCATCACCAAATCGAGCAACGTCAACACCTAAGTCAAGTGTTTCACCAGTCGGTTCCACTTTACAAGATGCTGCTTGCTCTACAATTTCTAGCGGAATAAAAGCGTCTGCTTCTGCTTTAGGAAATTCACCAAGTACACGTACACGCCAAACATCTGAACCCTCACCATATTTCTTTTTCAACACTTCTATATTGTCTTTACTGGTTCGAGGGCTATCTAAGCTAGATACTTTATGTATTTTATATAGATCTCTGTCACGATTATGAGAATCATAAAATACACCGCTTGTTCTTGTCGGGTTTCCGCATAAAAACAATTTATTTTCTGCACCAGATAAAGTACCAAGTATAGCTTCCATAATGGGATCTGCTATACCAGAAGCTTCATCACATACAAATAACATATAGTCTTCGTGAAAACCTTGCATATTCTCCGGCTTCGTTGCTGTTCTAGCGGTAGCAAACCAACGTTCTTCACTACCAATCATGTATACTCGCGTTTTCGTCCATTTAAGAAGATTTTTAACTGCGCTGCCTTCTAACCACTTTGCTATTTCAGCCCAAAGTACAGTAAATAACTGCTCCTTTGTAGGTGCTGTACATATAACTTTTGGATTTGGTCGGCAACAAAGAAACCAAATAACTACTACTGATTCAAGTCCTGTTTTACCAACACCTTGACCCGAACGGACAGAAACCTTTGGACTTTGTGCCAAATCCATAAGAACTTTCCTCTGCCATTCGTCCGGATAAAAACCCAGCATATCCTCGGCAAACGCAACTGGATCATCCCAATAAACATCGATAATCTCCATAAATTCACTAAAAGCTGTATTACTCATTAGCTTCAGCTTCCTTTTGTTTACGTCTGCGCTCTGCTATCTTCATAAGAGACTCTTTCCAGTCTTCTGTATTCTGATTAGTATCACCATCAACTTTAATAGCAGCGATTTCTTTCTTGAGTTTCTCAATTCGTAGTTTTTGTTCTTCTGTATTAGCTAATCTATCGTATTTTTCAATTAGATTTACTAGCGTTGACATTGCTTTCGATTGAGCATTCAAGAAACTAGCTTGTTTATCCCAAGCGAATTGAATCTCCCACTCTTCTTCGAAACCACTTTCGGTAAGTTTATTTTTCCGCAGTTCTTTGGTCATGTCTTCGTTGTCTCTAACGAACATAATACGTTGAGCATGAATGATTTGAGTGTACTGCAGCATAATACTTTCCCATATGATTGCTAAAGGATCATTATTAATTACTTCTATTAATTCTTCTTTTAAATCAAATATTTCTTGCGGTAAATACTTTCTATATAAACCATGGGTAGCTGCATTACTATTACGTAATGGAGCAGCGCCACCGGAATTACCAACAGCATTTTTATTGCCCTTTTTGGCTCCACCACGATTATTTACAGCATTCTTATTACCTTTGGGTGCTCCTGGTTTCTTTTTGGAGTACTCCGTATCTTTCTTTGGAGTACTCCGTTCATTTTTATGGAGTACTCCATTTAATTTGTCTATCCATCCATCTTTGGATTTCCATCCTCCAACCGTTTTTTCACTTACAGTTTTTTCGGATGTAGACAATAACTCAGCAATTTTACGATTCGTAATATCACCGTTATGTTCTTTAAATATTTCATATGCTTTGTTACGGTCTGGACTTCGTTGTCTGGCCATAATTACATAACACCTGCCCCCTTATCCAATTGTTTGCGCTTCCTTCTCTAAACACTCAATGCATAGATAATAATCATATTTGTATGTATCTATTCCTCTTCCAAAAATAATCAGCGACGGGCTTATAATAACCCCTAATTTATGCATAAAATAAGAAAGAAGTCCATTTGCATAGTGCTTTTTCACTTCTACCATTTCTTTAATCCAAAATAATAGTAACTTCACTTACACCACCTCACGCTAATCGCTTTACAAAATAAAAAAGCAGCGGATTCGCTACTTTAATGCATCTACTATTTCTTTGAATAACTGCTGCCCCTTTTCAGGGTATCTGTTTAAGTCCCGACTAGATTCATATGTACAGGAGTGTGTAGAATGCTCTCTACACCATAATTCAATAAGTAATTCCCCATTGCAAAGAATACATGGAATCTGATTTGAATTCTTTTAACGCTTGTTCTTTATCAATAGTCGCTAACATTATATCGGTATCGGCATGAAAATACATCATTACAGTATAAACTAGCATTTCATCACCTTCGCTTTTATCATAAACTGAAATCTTCTAATGATTTATCTATCTCATCTTGTTGGATTCCTATATAACGTAATGTAATAGATGGAGCAGAATGATTAAAGATTGTTTGTAGCATTACTACATCTTTTGTCTTTTGATAATAATGGTATCCAAAAGTTTTTCTAAGTGTATGCGTTCCAATTTCATCAAGCCCTACTTTTTCAGCAGCGGCATTCATGATTCGATAAGCTTGAATTCTTGTGATCGGTTTTCCCGTCTTTTTAGAAGCAAATAAACATTCTGTTTCGTTCATTCCACTTACATACTCATTTATTTTTTCTCTTAACGCTGTATTGATAATGAAACGTTTATCTTTTCCCGTCTTTTGTTCTTTAATAACAATATGAGTTCTTTCTTTCACATCATTTACATGTAACTTTAATAAGTCACTAATTCTTAGACCTGTATTGATTCCCATTTCAAATAAAAATAAATCACGATAAGATTGACGACGTAAAACTTCTTTCACTTCTTCTAATTTTTTCTTATCTCGAATTGGTTGCACAAACTTCATTCCTTACCCCTCCATACGTTATGTTACATTAAATGTATCTTTATTATACAATATGTTACATAAAATATGGTAGTTATTTTTACAAATAGACAAAAACGTTGATATAACAGCATTTCTCTTTATAAATCTAATGTAACAAAATATATGATGTGTTACATTAGATGGTTTTTGAATCTTATTTACAATATTTGGTTTGTGTTGAGTTTGTTTTATTTAACGCATCACGTTTGCTCTTATCTTTCCTTAACAACAAACAAGACGCCACCAAGATCATGGCAGCACCTGCTATAATTGCTATTGGTTTAATCATTTTCTTTCACTGGAACGCTAACTATATCCTCTACAATGCGTACTCTGTCGCTCTCGATGATAATCTGACAGTGTGGATTATATTGCTCTCTTAACAAGTTGACTAAAGGTTTTGCTAACGTTTCTAATTGTTCTAGCTTATCTTTACTCATTTCTTATCACCCTTCCTAATTAGACGTTTGATTCATTCGTTAATGTGTAATTTCTATATAACAAAGAAAAAAGCACCCGTTATGGATGCTTAATCTTAAATATTTGACTCAATCACATACTGACCATATTTTACACTTAGGGCAGCGAACAACAGTAAATCCTACAAAATCATCATAATTTTCTTCTATTTCTTTTTTAATCAATTCTATATCACCATCATATATGATATCTAAAAATGGTTTATGTACTGCATATAATTCTTCATCTATAGTTACTGTAATCCATTCATCACTTAATATGTCAACCGGCGTCACTTCATTTCGAATACTCAACATTTCGTATTGTTCGAAATCACCATCTTCACAATCACATCCTGGATCGCCTAGTCCAGTTCCAAGATAATGCAAATTAGCATGTTCTAGTATATATTTCTTAATTTTCTTATCATCCGCATCAATAGCTATCGCATTCGCTCCGGCGTTATACGAATGTGTAAATTTCTCTTCAATTAACTTCACCTTCACTATAATCACCATCCTTTTTACATCAATTATAACAAAAAAGCCATCACCGAAGTGACAGCTTTCAAGGGGATGGGAGAAAAAGAGAAAACAAATGGCAAAGAGTAATCTCTTGAGGTGTTTTTGCGCACCTCTTTGAACCGACACTATAAGGTAGGCGTATCAGCTCAAAGAAGAGCCAAAAGCTCTCCTGTTTAGACCATTTAAATTAATGAGAATTAAAGAGTGTACAAACATACTAGGAAATCAGGAAAACAACGAGATTTTTTATATCTTATTGCCTTCTAGTATTAAAAAACAACTGTCAATTCATGAAGCAACTGGGTTTACTCCATCAGTAACCAACAAGAGATATAAGGTTTCGGAAACCCTTCATATATAATGGGCATTCGTATGACAAAAATAGTGTTTTTTAAATAAAAAGTCTCAACCTACCATGCAGAAGAGACTTTCTTTAATTTGTTTTCCTATTTTTTCATCTGCTCTTCGTAATACCGTTTGAACAGTAGACTTCGATTTATTCATCAATATGGAAATTTCCCCCATAGAAAAACAATATCCTTTAAACATGATATATATTTCCCTCTCTGACTCCGATAATGTAGATAACGCATCATCTAACATGATTCGCTCCCATTCAGAAATTACATTTTCTTTTTCTTCTTTATCCCATTCGTATTTTGTTGGCGTACTACGGAAATATCTTTGCATTAACAGCGGATCGCATGCTGTTTCACGCTCATATGCCGCTCTACGTTCAATACCCCTTTTCGCTCCTGGTTGCTTTGCTGTACGCATCCATTCCAAGGCATATTCTATATCACTAATCATTTCTTTAATTACTTTTACATCTGCTTCTACAGCATCCTCCTTCGCTTTCTCTAATTGTTTCAATGTTTCTCTGTATTCTTTCATTAATTCTTTCATTTTCATGGTCTATTTCCTCCTTTTAAATAAAAAAGAGGACGCTGAATTATAAATAGGAAAAATTACATTCCTATATACAATCAACGCCCTCTAAATCCGGACTATTAACTTCATTTTTTATATTTATCCTTATAGTATGGTATGTGAAATTTTTTTATTTTAAATTTCTTTTCTGCAGTTGCTCGATTACATACCCACCACTGTTAACGCCTATCTTTCTTGCAATCTCTGCATAGGTTAATCCTTCTTCTCTCATTGATAAAGCCATTACACATAATTTATCCCACTCTTCTTTTGTTCTTCTCTTTGGAGCATCCACTGCATATGTACCACCTATATGAGTTCCTAGCTTATTAATTCGTTTCCCTATCTCACAAACTGTTAAACAATATTTTGTATTTGCATGCTGTTTACAATTTGCACAATGCTCGTCCTGTAGGTTTAAAATCTTTATACGGATTTCCTTCTTATCCATTTTCCGATTTCCTCCATCAACCACATATTGGCCATTTTAATTTTTCTACTTGCTGCAGGTAATCAACTAGCGCTCGATTTGTTCGTTTCACTACATATGCTCTTTTTTCAAATTCTTCTCGTGGGATAGATTTACGACCATTATCATATAGCATAGCTTCATAGTATTCTGCTACCAATTCGATAGGAGTAAAATAAATAACCTGGTCTGTTCTGAATTCTATTAAAAAGAAGCAAATAGCCCCTCTCTCATGCGTATCCCTTAAAAAATCAATCTGATGTCTATGAATATTTTCCAGTGGAAATCTACTTGTTTCCTTAGTAGACTTTGCTTCGAAATAGATTGCTCTTCCGTTATATACACCATCGTAATCTACTGTAGATTTATCTTGCCAACGGCTTTTCGTTATTTGTCCTAACTTATTTGTTTTTAATACTTTTACAGGTGTAGGTCGTTTATTAATTACTGCTACCATTGCTGATTTATACATTCGATTTGTAATGTTTAATAGATGTTCAAATGCCATCCCTCTATTTGCATACCCCATGATTTTCCCTCTTTCTATCGTTCGTTATTACTGTTTTCTTATACAAAAGGATTATTTTGTTGTATTTCTCAATGACTGAATTCCAAATCCCCGTTCCTTATTAAACTCTCTCATCCAATCATCTTTATAAACTTCATGTAAATGACCGTATGAGTTTATCGTTATTTTCTCTCTTACTATTGGTAAGGAAGCATTTGCGCTATTAGGAAGACCTATAGGCAATGCCACCCCTTCAATTGCTGCTGTCATGCATTTATCACAGAAATCCACATCAATTTCTTCATTATTTGGATCAACCGTTTCCTTATTGCACATCGGACAAATTCGAACCATTTCCCTTCCTCCCTTGAATAAAACTCAATATTCCGTCAATACTGTAGATACCATGATAATCCTTTCTCCTTGTTCCCCCTTGGAGAACCGAGCGGTTAGCTTTTGCTAGCTGCTCTTTATTCTGTTTGCACCCATTCTCCACCACGCAATTCCCAGCCTTGCTCCTTTAATCGCCCAAGTTCTTTAGATAAACTTCCTTCTTGATCAGCGACTAATTTTAAATACATTTGATGTTCCCTTTTGTGATATGATGCTTTCCGTTCGTAGTCATCAATATTTTTTATTGATTGTTCTGCATAGCGTTTATAAGCTTCGATTCTTTCCTCTGGCCACTTTTCCATATCCATTCCCCTTTTCTACAAAATGAAATTTTTATTAAGAAAACTTATTTTTACACTTCAATTTAACGTTTTCTAATTCCAGTTCACTTATTCTCCTTTGCAGCTTTTTAATTGTGTTTATTGCCATAAAAGCAATATCTTGCGCTTCTTTTTCGTACTCTTCACGAGTCAATGAATAATCTGTATTTCCTCTAAGATGCCATAACTCGGATAAGGTTTTATCAACTCTCATTCTTCATCCTCCTCAAGTTCCGTAACAGTTAAACAATTTCTAGGATTCTTTCTCTTTGCTAGTCTCCGTTGATATGCCTGTGTCGTATAAAAGTATATTGTTTCAGGAAGTACGCCCATATGTTGAGCGCATTCCATCATGGTCCCAATACATATGAGCGATTCGCCTTTATAAACGACGTATTCCTTTGAACTCGTTATGACACTCATTACTCAACTCCCCTTTTCTACTAAAATGAAGTTTTTATTTGAATTACCCCTGATACTTTTGGAATAACTCAGCCATTGTCATATTGTTGTATTTTGCTAAGTCTTTAGCTACCGCACATACATTTGTGAAAGCAGTGCATCCCATTTCAATATCGAGATATTCTAGTAAGTTCACATGCCAGTCATTCCGATATGTCTCTTCACCATCATTCAATGTTTCTACCCAGCATACTAATTCTTGATGATTGACCTCCGCTTTATCGGTTGGAATAGGTTGATTACTTCCTTTACACCAACGCCATCCACCATTTTGCCAATGTTCATCATTATCATCTTCGTTCATACATAGGACACTAAGTTTCTCAAATTCTTTATCGGACAATTCATATACTTGGTAATACGTTTCTTCATTTCCGTATGTTCTCGTAGCATTAACCCCTAATCTTTTTAAATCTTCAGTTATGAATCCTTGCACTAAGATCTCTTCCATTTTCATTCTCCTTTTCTAATAAAATAGCGTTTTTGTTAGAAATCACTCAAATTCATAAGATATTAGCCCGTCTATCTCTTCCTTGTAGATTAATATCTCAAAGTAATTTCCATTCTCAATGCTATTAAACTCATTCGGATTAAAAACAAACCACTCTTCGTCTTGATCTGTTTGTTTTTCTAAAATCCCCTCATCTTCAAGCTGTTTGTATAGAAACGGACACAGGTGAACGTTTGTTAAAAACGCATAAGCGTCATTCCCCTGTTGCTGCCATTCTTCATTAATCTGACTTAGTACATGATTTGTAACTGTACTCATATCTATTCCCCTTTCCTCCCAAATAACGATTTTATTAGCTAACGTTCACTGTTAATTCAAAATTGGCGTCAATATTACTACTTCTTCTGATATATCCTTTAATACAGCTCTTTTTCCATAATTTGAACTCTCTGACCCAGTTTTCATGTCTTTCAACTTTTCTATATCGATAAACTTCAAAGTGATTGACACAATCCATATCAAAGTCATAATCTTCTATCCATTGTTGAATTACGCTTGCCGGATTATCCGTTATAGCCACCTCACCTATTTTCTTATCAACTAACACATTAATAGACGTGTCATATTTATCAGTAAAATAATCATCTAAACACCGCAACGCATCTCGTAAATTTTCAAAAGAATCATATTCTGCCATTTGTCATTTTCCTTTCTGTTTTACAATAGGGGTCCCGTCAGGAAAATGCGGATTTACAACGCTAAGCACATTTTCGAGACGATTCCCCCATTTTTAACAACGTTAAGAAAATTTCAATGGTCTTAAAGAATCTAACGAGACTATTTTCTCGGAATTAAAATGGTATTCTCCTAGTAAATTAATATGTTCCCAACCTAGAGGCGATATATGGTGCAATAATTCTTCATTAAAACTACCAGACTGTTTTTGATATTCAACTGCTTTTGTTAGATGTAAGGTATTCCAGATACTGATGGCATTAATGATTATGTTTAAGGCACTGGCCCTTTGCAATTGATGCTGTATGGTTCGTTCTCTAAGCTCACCTTGTTTTCCAAAGAAAATAGCCCTTGCTAATCCATTCATGGCTTCTCCTTTATTCAATCCTCTTTGTATTTTTCTTCTTAATGATTCATCTGAAATGTAATTCAAAATAAAGATCGTTTTTTCTATTCGGCCCATCTCACGTAAGGCGGTAGCTAAGCTGTTTTGTCTTGAATAGGAACCTAGTTTCCCCATTATAAGGGAGGCTGAAACTGTTCCCTCCCTTATAGAATGAGCTAATCGCAAAACATCCTCATAATTTTCTTTAATGACCTTTTTATTTATTTGTCCACGTAAAATGGCTTCTAATTTTGGATACTCACTTGCTTTATCTATTGTAAATAATTTCGAGTCTGATAAATCTCTTATTCTAGGAGCAAATTTAAATCCTAATAAATGAGTCAGTCCGAATATTTGGTCTGTGTAACCAGCTGTGTCTGTATAATGCTCTTCTATATTTAGATCCGTCTCGTGGTGCAACAATCCATCCAAAACATGAATAGCATCCCTTGAATTTGTATGTATAATCTTTGTGTAATAAGAAGAGAATTGATCACTAGTAAAACGGTAGATAGTTGCTCCTTTTCCAGTCCCGTAATGTGGGTTTGCATCTGCATGCAGTGATGAAACACCTAGCTGCATTCTCATACCATCTGACGAGGATGTTGTACCGTCGCCCCAATAGGAGGACAACTGTAATTTATGATGAAAATTTACTAAAATGGCTTGGGCTTTATTCATTGCATCTTCATACATGCGCCATTGAGATACATTAGCTAGTTGCTTATATGTAAGTCCGGGTGTGGCTTCGGCCATCTTGCTCAAGCCAATATTCATTCCCATCCCTAAAAGGGCAGCCATGATAATGATTGTTTCTTCTTTATCTGGTTTTCGATTATTGGAAGCATGGGTGAATTGCTCATGAAATCCTGTTATATGAGCAACATCCATGAGTAAATCGGTTAATTTTATTCTTGGTAGCATCTGATAAAGGCTTGCACTAAACTTTTTTGCTTCTTCTGGAACATCTTTTTCTAAGCGTGCAAGTGACAGTTTTCCTTTTTCAAGAGAAACTCCATCCAACTTGTTGGAATTGGCAGCTAACCATTTTAACCTTTCATTAAGGCTGCTGGTTCTCTCCGTTATATAATCTTCGAATGATAAATTAACTGATAATCTCGTATTCCCCTTCGATTGATTCCATGTATCTTCCGAAAACAAATATTCCTCAAAATCCCTATATTGTCTACTGCCAACAATGGAAACATCTCCTGCACGAACATGCTCCCGAAGTTCTGTTAAAACAGCCATTTCATAGTAATGACGATTAATTGTTGTACCATCATCCTCATATAAATGCTTTTTCCATCGTTTTGAAATAAAATCCACGGGTGAGTCATCAGGCACTTTTCGCTTTCCGGATTCGTTCATTCCTCGAATAATCTCTACGGCTTGTAAAAGTGGTTCATTTGCCTTTGTAGAATGAAATTCCAGTACCCTTAATAGCGTTGGCGTATATTTTCTAAGTGAATAAAATCGTTTTTGCAGTAAGTCCAAATAATCATAGTCGGCAGGACGTGCAAGCTCCTGAGCCTCTTCTACTGAACAGACAAAGGTATTCCATTCAATAACTGATTCTAAAACCTTAAAAACGTCTAGTTTTTCCTCTCTTGCTTTAATTAATGCTTGTCCGATGTTCGTAAAGTGTATAACTTTCTCATTTAGCTTTTTACCGTTTTGTTTCTGGATTTCCTCTTGAGCCTTACGGCCTTTTGATAACAAACTAAGTATTTGCCTATCATGAATTTCAAACGCTTTATCTGTTAGCTCCTGAGTAAGTTGTAATAAATAGACGGCTAATATCGAATAACGTTTATTTTCTTGAAAGTCACGGAACGCATACGGTTCGTATCTTGAACCTAAGCGAGAAAGCTGTAATAGACGATTACGATGCAAATGGCTAATTTGCACTGTTTCTAATTCCATTTCTCGTAGGTATTCAAGTCGTTCTATTACTTTTAGAAAAGTTTCGGGTGAAGGATGACCCGGTGGTTCCTTTAACCAACCCAATATCGTTTTATTGGATTCGGATGGATGCTGCGAAGTAATAATCTCTTCAAGTTTTTCTTTTTGCTCATTTGTAAGAGATCTACTAACTGTATTAAATAGCTTCTTTTCAGCCATCGCCCTTGCTTCCCACACCATTCTTTCAAGTGTAGTGATAGCAGGCAGTATAATTTTGTTTTTTCTTAGAAAATCTATGCATTCATGCAGTAGATGAATAGTATCACCATTTTCCAAAGCTAATTGATGAAGGTACTTAAACGTCATTCGATATTCACTCAGGGTAAAAGTTACAAAGTCATATTCACTTCGAATTTCTTTCAAATGATCCCAAAGTGTATTTTCCCTTTGAGGATAATGATCAAGCGAGGATGGACTAGCACCAATCTGTTTCGATATATATTGTATGACCAAATCTGGGATGCTTTTGATATGAGTGTATGGCCAACCGGGATACCGAAGAACAGCTAATTGAACGGCAAACCCTAAACGGTTTTCTTCCCTCCTTCGCTTATTAACTATTTCTAAATCACGATTGGAAAAAGTGAAGTAGGTCCCCAATATCCATTCATCTTCAGGGATTTGCATAAAAGACTGTCTCTGTTCCGGTGTAAGCAATTCTCTACCTCTCGCAATTTTCATTCAATATCATCCCATTTCTGTATTTTTCAATTTATTAGTTCAATTATATATCAATAGAGTGTACTCTATTGATACAAGTGTAGTAGACAGATAAAATCATAGTAGGGAGTGTCTCATAAGACTTGTATCAAAAACGAGGTGGTATGATGCGAAAAATCGGTTATATACGTGTCAGTTCAACTAGCCAGAATCCTTCAAGGCAATTTCAGCAATTGAACGAAATCGGAATGGATATCATTTTTGAAGAAAAAGTTTCTGGAGCAACAAAGGATCGTGAGCAACTTCAAAAAATGTTAGAGGATTTACAGGAAGGTGACATTATTTATGTTACAGACTTAACTCGGATCACTCGAAGTACGCAGAATTTATTTGAAATGATTGATTTAATACGCAGTAAAATGGCAAACTTAAAATCACTCAAGGATACATGGTTAGATTTATCAGAAGATAATCCATACAGCCAATTCTTAATTACGGTAATGGCTGGCGTTAACCAATTAGAGCGAGATCTTATTCGTATGCGTCAGCGTGAAGGGATTGAGCTAGCAAAGAAAGAAGGAAAGTTTAAAGGTCGATTAAAGAAATATCATAAAAATCACGCAGGTATGAATTATGCAGTTAAACTATATAAAGAAGGAGGAATGACTGTAAATCAAATTTGTGAAATTACAAATGTATCTAGAGCTTCTTTATATAGAAAATTATCTGAAACATGAAAAGGATTAAAGAATTAAAGGATTATAGGAGTATTAAGGGCTTTACCTTATGGTAAGCCATTAATTTGAAGAATTACTTCTTAACAATCAAGACAGGAATTTCGGACCGGTGTAACACCCCTTGAGCAACACTGCCCACCAATACTCGATCAAAAACACCTCTTCCATGACTACCCAATATAATAAGATCTACTTCCTCTGTTTGGGCAACATGACAAATGGTTTGACTTTGGTGACTTATTTGATGATTATATTCAAGACGATCCTTCCAAGGTTGAAGGACTCCTTCCATAATTTTCTTTTCAATATGTTTACTAAGTTCTTTTTCGTATCGATCCACTGCTTCAGTTGCAAAATCATAGGCGTAATTTTCTTTAACCGTGACGTAAAGCACAACACCTGTTGCATTTGGCCAAGCTTCCAAGAACTCCCCTGTCATTCTTGCGGCATGTTCAGAATAAGCCGAACCATCAGTAGGAAATAATATTTTATTCATTTAAGAAACCTCCTGATTTACAATTAATTACATTGTGAAGTATGTGATAACAGATAACAAAACAGATGTAATAGCCATTGCTAGAAGTGGTCTTAACGCTTTCGTTCTAAGGTCTTTTAGACTAACATTTAAACCTAATCCAATCATAGCCATAGTTAGGATAAAGGAAGTGAAGAAAGAGATGCTATTCATGACACTAGTTGGGACGGTAATCAAATGACCAAGGACATAACTTCCAAATAAGCTCATGATAATAAAACCTATGAGAAACCATGGAAATTCAATTTTAGCATCAGAATCTGATTCAACTTTATTTTTTCGTTTCATCCAGTACATAAGAATAAAACTAAGTGGAACGAGTAAGAAAACACGACCTAGTTTCGCTAACAAAGCAATAGCAAGTCCATCTGGACCAGCAGGCGCTCCTGCTAAGGCAACATGAGCAATTTCGTGTAGACCTACACCTGACCAAACACCGTATTGAAGGTCTGTCAAAGGGAGAAACGGACGTAAGATAGTGTATGTTATGGCGAAAATGGTACCAACTAAAGCAATTATACCTGCCCCAATAGCAGTATCTTCATCCTTTGCTTTCAAAATGGGTGAAACGGCTGCAATTGCAGCAGCGCCACACACCCCTGTTCCAATTCCTAATAACAAGGATAAGGAAGAATTCGCTTTGAATAGTTTTGCAAGCAACATTGTAAGAAGGATTGAAAAAACGATGGTTCCAACATCTCTTGCAAGCAAACCTAACCCTTGATGAAAAACAACATCAATGTTTAGTTTTAACCCAAAAAGGATAATAGCAAGCCTTAACAACCTTTTGGCAGAGAATTGGATTCCAGTACGGAATTTCTCAGGATATCCCCAAATTTGTCGATAAACTACTGCAATGATGATTGCACAGGCGAGCTGACCAACATGATCTAACCCGGGTATTTGTGATAATCCAAAACCAACTAATGCAATAATAAAGGTAAATCCAACACCACCGAACCAAAGTCCTCTCGAGGATGATTTTTTATGTTTTGCTAATGATGTATTCATTTTAACAACTCCTATATTTGCTTCCTTGTATTAAGAGTATATTTGTTTTGATAATAAGTAAAATAGATTATAATTATAGCTGTAATATAAAATTACTTATCATTGAAGTTTCTTAGACCCCATTTTATTCTAAGGAGGAAGACTCATAATGGATCAATCTTTACTTGTATTTACTACAGTTGCAGAACAAAAGAACTTTACTCGAGCAGCTGAACTTCTCCATATGACACAACCAGCAGTCAGCAATTATATACAAACGTTAGAAAAAAACATGGGGATAAAATTGTTAGAGAGGACAAACAAATATGTTCGACTTACCAAGGCTGGAGAAATAGTATTTCATCACGCCAAGGACATCTTAGGTCTCTATACTCGAATGGAAAGACTCATTGATGATTTAAAACATACTGCAAGTGGTCCTCTTTCTATTGGTGCAAGTTATACTTTCGGAGAATACATTCTTCCTCATAAAATTGCCAGTTTGCTTAAATCCTATCCATTATTAAATCCAATCATTACTATAAAAAATTCTAATGAAATTATAGATTTAATAAAGAAACACGAGGTAGATGTTGGGATAATCGAAGGAGAGGCTAATAATGAAAATATAAAGGTTATACCATTTTCTCTTGACGAGTTATCAATTACAGTCCCTTCAAATCACCATTTAGCAGAACAAAAGGAAATAGACCCCTTGTTATTAAACCTAGAGACTTGGTTAGTTCGTGAAGAAGGTTCTGGAACGAGAGAAATGCAAGAAAAGGGATTTAAACAATTGGGGTTTTCTCCGAAGAAGTATATGACATTTGGGAGTACGCAAGTTATTAAGGAATCTATTGAAGCTGGTCTAGGAATTTCTATACTCTCACACGCGTCAATAAAAAACGAACTAGAACTTGGTAAAGTGAAGTTACTTGATATAAATGGGTTTCCAATCTCACGAAATTTTTCACTTATAACTCCAAGAGTTGAATTTTATACAAAAGCAATCGAGATATTTATTGAATCCTTAGTTATAGAATGAAATCCAGTCAATTGTGAATAACGAGGTGAAAAGCAAGCCCTATCAACGTGGAACAAGTTCATCCAATGTCAGATAAAATAAATACCAATCCTCCACGTATCGTTGTTAAAATCGGGTTATTAATCTTGGGAGTGATCTTAGCGTTGTAAATCCGCATTTTCCTGACGCTACCCCCAATAAGGATTTTGTTATAAATTAGTCATCGTAATCAGTATCATCAATTGCAATAAACTCTTTGTCGCACTTCGGACACTTCGCTACGTATTTAGGCCAATAAGTATCATCATAAAATCTAAATTGACTACCTTCCCCACAATGAGTGCATTCCCAATATCCTTGCATCCAACCACTAGTTTTTTCTGGATTATCACAACCAACCGAATAAACTAGATACGGTTCAGCTGTCTCAGGATAATGTCGTTTATACATAAAAGGCGTTAAATTAACCATTTCTCTTTCCCTCCAAAATAAGAATTTTGTACTAATTTTGCTTAATGTTCCCTGATTTAGTTTCAATAAATGTATCTTCATCAACCTCAATGCTCACCATATCCATCTCACTATCAAAACCTACAACTCTTCCAGAAACTCCTGTTAATGCTCCTTTAATAATCGTTGCTTGAATATTAACTGTTACTGTATTCATTTCTTTTCCTCTCCTTCTCCAAAATAACTATTTTGTTATAAAGTCACTGCTTCTGCTGCAGGTTTGCTTTTCTCTAATTGTTCAATTGCCATTTGCAATCCTAACCAGTAACCAATTAAACGACGTGGAAACCTTTTACCGAAATTCCAAATGTCTTCCAACTTGTCAGAATCTAATGAGCTGCTATGATAAACGTCACTTAACCAAAAATGGTAACCTTCCATAGATGAACTCTCATCAATTGCTGAAATAATACGATCATATACTTCCTGTCCGTCTTCTCTTGTTTCGTTTATATCGTATTCCTTCCAATATTCATCAAGTTCCCTTTTTGCCTTTTCTTCATCAAAATTCCAACGTTCTTCACAAAAAGCCGTTAACTTTTCAGTGAAATACCCTAAATTGAATCCTTTAATATTTTCTAATGTCGCTGGACATGTAAGGCTATACACCGCTTCGCCAATATCACCTGAAATAAATACGTTATATCCTGCAAGAACAAATTTAGTACGATACATGTTTGTTCCAGGCTTGCCCCAATAAATAACCTGTAATCCTTCTTCGCCTTGAATTTCAGCTACATGATTTCCAAACCAATTCTCTCTAATATCTTTAGTTGCTTTTTCAATGTATTCCATTTTCCATTTCCCCCTTTTTGCATTCAAATAACGCTTTTGTTCGGTTTTATTTATCAATGCATTCCGTGTTAACGATCTTAAAATAAGATGGCTCGTAATCTCTCTCTTTCATCCAAGATTGCACTACTTCCAAAAGTCGTTCTTCTAATACTTGATAATCCTCTTTATCAACATGATTCAAGTAATCGTCAGCTACTTCACCGACTTGCTCTTGCACATTTATAACAATGTCATCCAAAACTGAATCTACATTAATGCCAATAGCGATTTCCTCTTTTGAAACCTGTCCTACATAAAACGTTTCCCTAGATTTGAAATACTCTTTTTTACCTTCTTCAATTGCTTCTTCCCTTGTATTAAAGTAAGGACCACTCCAAATACCATCTGCATGTTCATTAATCATCCATTTTCCCACTTCAATTGAATTACTCACTCTAATCGCTCCTTTTCTTACAAAATTCAAATTGTATAACCTTTACAAATCCACTTTGAACACAAACTTTAAGAGATACATAGCGAGCGTGATAATTAACCACGCTATCGCTATGACTGCAAAATCCTTCTTTCTCATTCAAACCACCACACTGCAATAGTGATTATCCAAACTAGCGTAATCCACTTCGTATCGCTCATTTGTCATGCCCACCGCTTTCTGCTCCCATTTAAACTTACTTTGGTTGTGCACCGCGCACTACTGCAGCACGCGGTAAAAAGTTTCTAACAAGATATAATGCTTCATGTTCATCTTTTGCATTGATATCTACATTTAACTCACCGCTCATCGGTGGAATCTCATATGTAACTACAAATAGATACATCTCAATACCCACTCGATTGACGCACAAAGTTTTCTTTATTTTTTTCTTTATAAGCACGCACAATATCTTCGTATTTATATCCATATAAGTAGCAAAGACGGAAGAAAATGCCGAACGCTCTGCTCAAACGATCCATTGCTACATTAAGATTTTTGTAGTAACACCAGGCTTTCTTAGCAGCCAATGTATCTTGTATGTACCATTCGAACAATAAATTGACATTCGATACATTATTTTTCATAATGTGTCGATAACAAAAGTGCGGTACAATTCTGCGTTTCAATGTATACCGGTCTAACTCAATAACAATATTCATAAGAAAGTGAAACCCATCTATCAATTCTTCAAGAAGACCTTGCTTTGGTGTTCCGAATTCTACACTCCACATTTTGAATGCTCTTGTTTCATTCCATGCTTCACTAATCTCTACTACCAACGCACGGAATAACATATCTAATTTGTCAGTACCTTTATAAGCAATACGCTTGTCTAGTTCTTTTTGCATTTCAATCAGTTCCGTAATATCAAAAGTTTGTTCCATCTCTTCTTTGGTGATAACGTGCAAATTTGATATATGTCTCATTGTGCATATACTCCCTTACGAAAGTCTTTAATAATGTTACCTTGTTCATCAAAATAAACGATCTCCCAGTACGGATGAAATCTAAACTTATGAGGATTTCCGTCTAATACAATAAATAAATCGTTTTTACAATTCCCAACAATCGTCCCCATTTTCCCTTGTACCTCAACGCGCATCCCTCGTTTAGCAAAATGGATTTTTCTGTAACGGCACATTTTTCGAAAGGTCTCTTCTTTACCAAAAAGCGTACTAATATCAACGACATCCTTGTATTCACAAACGATAAATCGTTTAAACATTTCGAAAGGCATATCTATATAACCTAGCTTTTTCATTTGTTTATAGTAGTGATATTTAGCCATTGTTTCATTTTCTTTTTCTACAATATGCTCACAACGCCATTGTGGAAAAATTGTAGAAACACGGAATTTATACAGACTTTTCATCACATTTCCTCCTGTTCATTATTGTTACAATCAATAAGACCGCCAATTCTAGCTCGTCCAATTCCCATAATTGACGGTCTTCCGTTCTATAACATTCCAAATCTATTAACAGATCGATTAACTCTTGTTTCTGCAATTACTTATTTCACCTGCATCACATTTCATTTCCGAATCTTATTGAATACTCTAATTGCTATAGCGGACAAAATTCCCAATATTACAAAAATAATTAACGTATCCGGATTCATATCAATTTAACCCGCTCTATCTTCGTTGAAAAATAATATTTCTAACTCATCCGGGTCCACTTCATATCGTTTACCAGAATTGATAATCATAATAGAAACCTTCCCTGTCTCCTTATCTTGATGTAATACTACCGAAGCATTTACATCATCACTAACATAATCACCAGAATGGAATTCATTATTTCTTCTATTTTTGGAAGCGAAGACTCTGCGGCGCTCTTCCCAATACTGTTCGTCTTCTGTTGCTAGTCGACATTGATCAGCATATTGCCAGCCTTTATCTCCTGCGTTCATTACGTTTGTATTTCCCCAAACGCCATATACCTTAATTCTTCCTGTTTTTGAATCTATATCTAAGCACTTAACTCTCGCGAATGTTGTGTAATCTTCGCACTCAAACGCTACCCAATCACCTAATTCAAAAGGCGTTTTAATAAATACCGGTACTGGAATGGCTGCTAATGCTATTTTCATTTCGAATTCCTCCATTTTATAAATACTCAATTACAAATTGCGGTTTAAATCCCGTACTATCTAAGAAAATTCGTATCTGTTGTGGCTCCTGGGATTCTCTTGCTTTCCTGCAAAGTTCTTCTGCTGCTTCCCAATCAAAATTACTATTGTGCGCTCTGTTATAACGCCATATAGCTGTTACATAATCGATATACATATCAAAGTGATTATCCTGTCTTACCGAGCGCGGCAGCTCGTCCGCACTCCACACATCGCAAGGAACAATCACCAGGACGTCTACAAAGTCCGGATGTCCCGGACGATGTTTTATGTGAGCTTGCTTGATATCAAAAGGTCCTCCGCGCATCACAACTTTTGTATCTTTTATATTTGTTATAACGGGTGTATCAATAAACAAATTCTCCGAAAAAATCGTCAGTTGCTCTGTCACGTTGATCACCTTCTTTTAATTGCAATGTATATACAAGCTGTTTATCTAACAAAGCCCCCATTGCTGCATGCATCCACAAGTGCCCACCAATCTTTCTTTGTAAGAATTGCAGAATCGACAAAACTTCATCGTTAGACAGTTTTACAAATACACCTAATTTTTCTTGATTGAATTTACCACCGCGCTTTTCAATCTCCAGAGAAATGTTATTTTCTTTTACATATTGTTCTGCTTTAACCAAATTAAACTGTCGTACTTTATGCTGCCCGTACTTTTTTGTAATCAGCGTTAGCATATCTTTAAGCACTAATGTATCAACTACTTTTAATTTACTTTCTATTTCGCCGCGACAGCTTTTACAAAGCGTTTTCCCGCACCCGTCGATATACATATTTTTCACATCAGAAGCAGGAATGGTATTCCCACAAATATCACACCAATCCCCGCTATCAAGCCAAGAATGATGCATTACTTCCAACTCCTTACCACTTTATTTTTTATAGTTAAAATTTATTAATCTTTATATTTTTATATACGCACTTTTTAAATGGCCGCTTGTGCATATATTGTGATATACTTGCAAATGTAAATTTATTTCGAAAATCCTTATTGAGTACCCGTCTTCGCGATGGGTCTTTTTTTATGCATTTTTGCGTATTTGTTCAACCACTTCCGGATTCCCACCTATTTCTACAAGATGATCCGCTACGCCAAGCACATCGTTCCGCTCTTTATTTCTACGATATTGATCTTGTTTCTGTTTTTGCATGTATAATTCAATTAGTTCTTTTTCAACTGCAGCTGCTTCTTCAGCTTGTTGATTACATAATGCCTTCAATTCTCTTGCAGCTGTTATTTCGCCATCGCTCATAGCTCTATCGCATTGACGCAGCAAGATTTTACGATTTTTCATATACTCACGCAGTTTGTTTTCTAACTTCCCAGCTCTCTGTATATGTTCTGGAAGCACTCTATCAGCTAATCCCATTCATTTCACCTCAATTTTAGCTACATCGATAAGGATGCAGCTGAAAGATATATGAATTGCTGTTACGCAATAATAAATACTTTTTTGCTTTCAATTTCTTCTGATAAGTTCTCAACTAAGTATTTTTTGATATTCCCAATCGCTTCTAACTTCCAAGCACCACCATCCGCTTCATGGATTGAACAACTAGGCCCATCCTGCATACGGAATACAAAATCACTCTCTGGCTGATCTACTTCCGTGAATGTGCGATATGGTTTAAGTGATACTGGATTTGGAACAGCAACTTCTGCAACTGTTGCAACACCACTTTTAGCCACTACACTTTGCGATACTCCATCATCACCATATGTCTTAACATTTTCTTCTGTTATATTTCCTACAACCCTTAACATCACATCACGATCATCATTTTTAACAAACGCTGATTGAAGGCTAATAATAAACTTTTCTACCTTGTACCAATGCCCAAAATCAAATTCTGGTACTAACGCTTCTGTCCTAACGAAAGTGCTACGACTGTAATTACCGTTGATAGCAGTAAAGCAAGTTACTAACGTTGGGCTTGCTACATGAATCATTAATGGCTCATTAACATCAAATCCAGATTTCACATAATCTACTAGCCCTGATAGGCTACGAACAGTAAACGATCTTGCTGTTGGTTCTTCTACTACATGTAATGGCTGCGTTGAAAATATTTGACCATTAATATCCTGTGTTTTTACATTTCCTAATTCAACTACGTATTTTAAAGCGTCTTTTTCAATCATTTTAAGTTCCCCTTTGCGGTTATTAGTTAGTTTTTTGTTTGCGCCAATCTACAATTTGAGCGGGTTCTATTTCTTTAGTTTTTTCCTCTGTAAGTACTTTTTCGCCTACATCAGTAGCCACATCTCCATCACCATCTATGTACATTTGACCCTTAACACCAGAATTTAGTTCTCGACCAACGATATCACCAGCGTTATCCCTACCAACTATGAATGTAGATTCTACTTCTTTTGCAGCTACTAGTTTCGATGAGACTTTCGCAGTACAATCCCAAATTTCACGATTTTTATTCCCCTTAAAAGTAAGTGTCAATGTAATTGATCTTGCCTTTGTAGGATCTGTGTTTGGATCGGCCATATTTTTTAATACACGTTGAAACTCTGCATCCACTTTCTCTGCAACTGCACCATCTGCTAAACTATTTAAATCAATATTCACTTGTAAAACCTCCCATCTAAATACTTTGTTTTATAAAAAATCGACATCAACTTTAACTTTAATGTTTACTGGAATTTCTTGTGTCACACGGATTGAACTAGGACTTTCTCCGTTCTCAATTAGTTCAGTTACTTTTTCTCTTACTCCATCCAACGTTTCAAACTCATAGACATAAGTAGGACCAAATCCGCTATGGTTAATCACTAAATATTTTTGATCCGACATGTTCTTTCTCTCCTATGCTATTTTTATTTCGTTTTACACTAAACGCGGTCGCCAAACCTTTATGTAATCTATTACTTCATCAAAATCTCTTTGTCGTATATTGTGATAGCTATTAACAGCAAATGAAGCGTAAATATCTTTCCAAAGTGCGGAAAACACTTTTCGTCTGGTATCATGGATATTTCTATTTACAATTCCATCATTCCAAAGCTTATACACTCTACGATTTACAGCATTTCTAATCGCTGTTTGTTGACTGTAATCAACAGTCATTCTTTCGTTAATATCATTTTTTATTTGCTCTACATCAGTTTTCAACTGTTTTAAGTCTTCTTCATGTTGTAACCCTAACTGCATCGTCGCTAAAAACTGTTCTCTTGATGAAGGTGTTTTCTTTTGAAGATGTTCCTTCATACGCTTGAATTCTTTGATGAATTTCACTTTCATTTTCATCGCTTCAGGAGTTACGTAACTCATCGCTACAATTGCGAATGCATCCTCTGTTAAGTTGTACTTGTCATACCATTGTTTATTTTGAGGATGTTGATATTGGGTCTCCCCAAAGTTGGTGATACCCCATTTTTGTTCACCTGCTTCTATTAACTTTTCGATTTGAATTTCAATATCCCTCATTACATGGTCATGACGTTTACCAAACATTTGAGCAACTGTTAAACTGTCCGTTACTATCCTATTCCCTTCAATGAATACAAAATCACTAACAGGTTTTGGGATAGTTTGTATTTGATCCATTTTCATGAAACCTCCTTCTTTTCTTCATAAGTAAAATCTAACAATTCCGCGATCTTAGCTTTGTATTTCTTCCCTTCTCGATGTCCTCTAACAATGTCAGAAAGATACGAGACTGAAATCCCCATACGTTTAGCAAGTTCTGTTAATGTCGTTTCTTTTAAAACTAGTGCTGTCTGCACCTTAACTCGAAACTGTTTTTGCTTATTTTCCATAAAAAATCACCTCCAACAGAAAAAGAGAAAATTTTCGCTAATTTATTGACTAAGATTTAGACTGTATGCTAATATTTAAGCATACGGAATAAGCCGCAACTAAAACCATTAATACTAGCGCCCCCCAGCGAGTATTGGCTTTTGAAAAGGCTAATTTGTTGCTGACATTTCCGCTGATAAAACAGCTTATGGCTAAATCATAATAGACTAAAGTCTAAAAGTCAACGTTTTAATTAGATTTTATTCTAAAAAGATTTAACCGGCTTCGAAAGGTGATAACTATGAACTTATTACAAAAGGTTAGATATCTATGCGAGCAAAGGAAAACAAATGTATCTACATTAGAAAAAGAACTAGGTTTTGGAAACGGAACAATTAGAAAATGGGCTAAAGCATATCCATCTGCTGATAAACTAAAAAAGATAGCTAATTATTTCGGTGTTACCGTTGATTACTTATTAAATGAAGATGATTCAACAGTAGCAGTAATATCTACCCTGTCTCAAAAAGATCAAAAAGATATAGCGAAACGTATGGAGGAAATCAAAGCTGATTTGATGAATTCAGATGGTTTAATGTTTTCTGGTGAACCTATGAGCGAGGAAGCTACGGAATCTTTAATGTCAGCTATGGAATTCATTGTTACCCAAACCAAAATTATTAATAAAAAATATACCCCTAAAAAATATCGTAACAAAGAATAAAGGAACGGAGAGAATATACTACATGGGATACTTTGAAAAAGACTTAGCAAACAACTTAGTAAAAAAACACAAAACTAACAATCCCTATGAATTAGCTTATTTTCTCAACATCAATGTTGTCGAATGGGATCTACATCCTGATATACTAGGGTTTTATAAATATGAACAAAATAATAAATGGATAATCTTGAATGCTAATGCTAGTGAAAAAGAAAAAGAAATTACATGTTGCCATGAATTAGGTCATGCAATTATGCACACAAGAGATAATACGCCGCATTTAAGAAGAAATACATTTTTCTCTGTCGGGAAATTGGAACAACAAGCAAACTTATTTGCAATCGAATTGTTGATGCCTGATGAATATTGGCATGTTTATGCAAAGGAATTTAAAACTATCGACGCAATAGCACATCACACAAAAATTCCAGAGGACTTATTACTTTTAAAGTATCAAAAAATAAAAGGTTGTTTAATTTAGTCCTCTCTGGATTTTTTATTTTTAACTAACAATCGAACGTATATTCTTGAAGAAAGAAGGCTTATCATAAATGCTTATAAACTTAGATGATTTTAGAAGAAAAAAACAAAATAAAGCAAATGCTATTCAATTGACTAATGTCCCTGTTTTTAATCGTATTCTTGTTGAGAATAATAAATTAATAGGGGAATTAATAGGAAGCAAAGAAAAGGTTATTATTGAACATTTAGAACAAAAAACAAACAAGAGAACTTTTTAGTTTATTAAAAATAACATTCTTCTTTTTTATTTACTCTATTTTACGTTATATAAAAATATTAAGATTGATTATTTGTTATAATTGGTGAAGGATTCTGATTATTTATGTAGAGAGGATACGATATTATGGGGTTTAAATTTCGCAAAGGTATTAAAGTTGCACCTGGCGTAAAAGTTAACGTTACTCACAAAGGTATCGGTGTTTCCGCTGGTGTAAAAGGTGCGCGTATTAGTACTGGTCCATCCGAATCACGAATTACAACTTCTTTACCCGGCACCGGAATCTCATATGAACAACGTATAGGAAAAAAAGGGCCTAAACAAAGCACAAATAGATCAGCTAACCAAAAGTCAAAAGCTGTTAGTTCTAATGAACAATCATATACAAGACCAAAAACTTCCGTAAAAAAAGATGTTCAAACTTTTAAAGTGACTCCTTTTACTATAAAAGATAACAAAGCAAATTCTTTTGCTAGAAAACTAATGAAGCCACTTTGTATAATTACAGGCATTTGTGCAATTCTTTTCTTAATTATGATGCTTTTTGTACCTGCTCTGATCCTAGCAGTTATTTCGATCTTATGCTATATGAATATAAAAACACCATTTGCAGCAGTATGCCCAGGATGTAATGCCGAAAACCTATTAATTTCTAAAGAAAAGAAGATATCTTGTCGTAAATGTAAGAGTACTCTTATAATCCAAAAATAAAAAAGATGTTCAAGTGAACGTCTTTTTTATCTTCCGTTCGACAATATATGACAATATATAGATAAATAATTTGTTATCATGTCTAAGGATTTATTTACATTAGGAGGAACGAACAAATATGTTTAAAAGATTTGCAGTATTACTTATGGGTGCTTTATTATTATTCGGTTTAACTGCTTGTGACAGCGTTAAATCAATGACAAGTAATGTTACAGTTGGTAAGGTGATTGAAGAATTTAAAGCTGCAGGATTAGACGCTGAAAATCCTAGTGATTTACCAGAAAAAGAATTTGGAAATACTAGAAAAGAAGCAAAACGCATTCTTGTACCAGCATTAGGTGAAGATAGTGGTGGGAGAGTATTTGAGTTTAAAAACAAAGAAGATCTTGAAAAAGCTAAGAAGTACTATGACGATTTAGGTAACGGCAATCAAATGTTATTCTCTCACACTTACGCAAAAGGTAATTTCCTAATTCAAATGAACGGTGATATGGAAGATGCTCAATTTAACAAATATAAAGAAGTTATGGACAAAGTAATCAAGTAAGTTAAGGAATGCGCTCTCAATTTTCGGGAAATGTGTTAAAATTATTATTGGACGCCAGTTCGTATGTGTATTATTAAAATTGAAGTGGTTATCAAGTCGAAGAACGGCACTCATTTGAGTGTCTTTTCTTTTTTCTGATTATTTGTTATGATGTCATTAGAGTATGACTTCTAACTGTATCGCATAAAATAAAAGAAGAGATTCGCTAACATCTCTTCCAGTAACTGATACCGCAAGGTGGTCGGTTGCTAATAGTTATTTTCGTTTAGTACCGCCCTTACGCTTGCCGGCATTCGGGGCGGTATTTTTATTTCTTTTATTGCTAATCTTTTTTGCAAGCTCATTCGCACAAGCTGTTGCAAATACTGTAAGGAATACCTTAGCAGCGTCATACAATAAATTAAATAAAGAATCCATTCGGTCACCTCCCTTCTCTCTAAAATCAGAGAAAGGATAGCAACCTCCCGCCCTCACAATATACAGTTACATATAGTTTATCATATTAAGTGTAACTACCCTTAAAAAACTTGTTTTTTCTATGTATTACTTCACAACAGACTCTTTTTTCTTTGATATATGATTTTTTACTGATTCCTTTACCTTTTGTAAATCTAACTTCTCTTTTGGAATGATGTCCATAATATTAGATTTAAATAGAAAGTGCTGTTTCTCATCTGTTTCAACATAAATCATATATTGTTCTCTGCCCACTATTTTTCCCTTTAATGATTTTCCATTGTTCAATACAAATGTACACGGAATATTATAGTGTTCTAAATACATTAGAATACTGTCAAAAAAAATATGCATATATTACATCCCCTTTTTGTTTTAGTATAACAAAAAAGACCATCAAACGACGGTCTTCTCTTTTACTCTTCTTTTTTTAACAAATCTTTGCTATCATAAAGAAGTAGATACATAAATTGCAAATGTGAATTTAAACTTTAAACAATATATAAATTTAAAAAAATAAAAAACCCCGACGGAATTTTCAAAGGTTCAGTGGTTTGGCCGACTACAGTAACCGATGAAAATTAGAAAACGAGGTTTGTATTAACGTATTTAAATGTGTATCGCTACGTCTATGATAGCATATACTTTTAAAAATGTGAACTACAATCCTCTAATTTCTTGCACCCATTTTTTGGTCGGGGTAAAAAAATTGGAGGATTTTTTATGTTAGATTCAGTTATACAAATGAGAGGAACAGTTTACGAAAAAGGATTTGGTTTATTAGCACAGCATGTCATGAGAGATCGTTCATTACATAAGAATGCAAAATTAATATATGCTTACTTATGTAGTTACGCTTGGGGGAATACAAATGAAGAACGTACAGCATTTCCAAGTGTAGACATTCAATGTAAAGACTTAGGCATGAGCGAAGATACTTATTATAAATATCGTAAACAACTAATCACTAAAGGTTACATCAATATAGAAAAACAAAAAAATGAAAAAGGGCAATTCTCAAGAAACCTTTATTATATTGAATCTGTTGTAATACCAAAAGAAAGTACAGAAGAACCATCCCCTAAAAATCCGGGTACGGAAAAACCGAGTACGGAAAAA
>NZ_JAKUFV010000024.1:0-58437 GCF_022663595.1 Bacillus cereus group sp. BfR-BA-01360 | reverse complement strand
TCCAATAAAGTTTGTCTAGCATCATAAATAAAAATTGACGTTTCACGTTGTTTGTTTCGTTCAGTTTTCAAAGAACTCGTTTGTCGCTTCAATTAGCGACTTCCTCATATTAACATCTCTTCATTTCAATGTCAACTAAGTTTTTTATTTATTTTTCGCTTCCTGCATATCCTGCATCAGCGACGTTTATCAATTTATCATATGTTTAATATTTTAGTCAACACTTTTTAATAAAAAATTCTTTTTCTCACATAAGGAAGACATTCTTCTTTATTTGCTATTCTACGAAATAAACAAAAAAGAATCTTATATCGCTCTTCCATTGTTTTTTTCACTACATAATGTATACGTTCATCTTCAAAATCAAATAGGAGTTCGTCCATCTCTCTTTTTAATATGTACTCCATTTCTTTTTGCTCTTCCTGCGTTATCATAAGCCCAATCAAACGATCACCCCAAATAATCTTCCATCATAAATACTTCTTGTAACATACTAAATAGTATTCCCTATTATATCCATCACTTACGATATTCATTCATTCGTTCTCTTTTTCATTCTGATTGCATATATGTAACTGAAAAGGATTGGACAAAGGGGCGGAGTATTATGTTTTTCTTTTTTATCACAAGTAAACGCAAATTTAAGCACATTAGTTTTATCATTGTACTTTCCTTATTTACAGCATGGATGCTTTTTCTAAAAACGTATTCGCATGAATCTGCTTTTTCCACTGCTACTGGGCCAAAGGTTATTTACAAAGGAGATACAGCTAAAAAACAAGTTGCGTTAACATTTGATATTAGTTGGGGCGATAAAAAAGCAATGCCAATCCTGGACACTTTAAAAGAACGCGATATTAAAAATGCAACATTCTTTCTCTCCGCAGCATGGGCTGAAAGACATCCTGATATTGTGGAACGAATTCTTAAAGATGGCCATGAAATCGGTAGTATGGGATATAGCTACACTCCCTACACATCATTAGAGGCAAATGAAGTAAGGAAAGATCTCTTACGGGCACACGATGTATTCGAAAAACTTGGTGTAAAGCAACTAACACTCTTACGGCCTCCTAGTGGGGATTTTAACAAAACAACTTTGAAAGTTGCAGACTCTCTTGGTTACACTATTGTTCATTGGAGTAACAATCCTAATGATTGGAAAAACCCTGGTGTAGATCAAATTGTATCATCTGTTTCCAATCATTTGCGCGGCGGTGATATCATTTTACTGCACGCTTCTGACTCTGCTCTTCAAACAAATAAAGCATTACCACTTCTTCTACAAAAGTTAAAAAGTGATGGTTATGAACCAATATCGATTTCCCAATTAATTTCTAATACAAACGCCAAAAGTAAAAATGTAAATTCTACTATCCACTAAAGCTCTATTTCTCCAAATTAAAAAGGATACAATCCCTTTGAGGATGTATCCTTTTCTTCTCAACTAGCTGCCTTGCTCTCTTGTCCTATTAAACGATGCAGTATGAGCAATTGATATGCATTACATAATAACAACGGGATAACCATTAAATATAGCCAATCCGTATCATTAATCCGTAGCGCTGGTACCCACTCGAGAATTGTTACCACAACCATAAAGAATAGCGCTGGGATAAACGCTTTTTTATTTGTCTCTTTACTCTTTATATACGCTACGAAAAGCCCGAACAAAAATAGCATTCCAGCTACAAGGATATTATTCCCTAATGAAACTTCTCCATTTGCAATCAGCACAGACCTTAAATAAACAAAATCAAATAGAACAAACGCAATGAAAAAAATTTGAACCGCATTCCAGAGAGAAGAAGATCGAAACATTCCTAATCCGAAACGATGCACAGTTAAATAAGCAAAGAATCCCATTTGGCTTATTACACTAAAGATAAAGCCTACCCCGATTAACCAGAAAGCAACTGCCAAAATCTCCTTTCCGTCAAAATCTTGAAAAAATTTAGCGTACTTGTCCCATTCTAGAATAAAACCAATAAAGATTGTGCTAATTCCACCAAGAAGCAACGTCGTAAAAAACAATCGTACCCACTTTCGGCTATTCACAACACATCCCCCATTATTCGTATATTTCTATTTAAATTGTATCAATCACAATTTCAAAAAGCTACCCATGATCATGTATAAATTCCTTAAAGATATTTATATTAAAAAGGAGAACTGCGTTGAAAGGAGCTCCTAGTTATGAAACGGATGCTGCTCATTTTAATTTCTTTGTTCCTGTCTCTTTCCCTTGTAGCATGTGCACAGGGAGAAGAAGCAAAAACAGAACTGGATTATGATCAAACAAAAAAAATGATTGTTGATATTTTAAAAACAGATCAGGGAAAGAAAGCCATTCAAGATGTATTAACCGATGAAAAAATGAAACAGGCACTCATATTAGACGAAACAGTAGTAAAAAAGACAATTGAAGATGCAATGGTATCCGATAAAGGGCAACAATTTTGGGAAAAGTTATTTAAGGACCCTGAGTTTTCAGCTAAGTTTGCGAAAAGCATGGGGAAAGAACAAACAAACTTAATGAAAACTTTGTTAAAAGACCCTGAATATCAAGCAGGAATTATAGAGATTATGAAAAATCCTGAAGTAGAAAAAATGATGCAACAAACAATGAAGAGCAAAGAATATCGTCAATATTTACAACAAGTATTGAATGAAACAGCAGAAAGTCCACTCTTCCAAGCTAAAATGATTGATATCATTAGCAAAGGAGTTAAAAAAGCTGAAACAGAAAATGGAGCTAAGAAAAAAGAAAGTGGCGAGGAAGAAGAGGAGGGCAAAGAACAAAAATAATAAAGTGAAACTTCAATCAGTGGGAATTCTCTTCATCCTCCGCTGATTATGAACCCTCACCAATCGGGCTGCCCTAAAATAGCGGGATAAACCTATATTTCACTTCTTATTTAAATGACTAAAAATCCCCCCGCAATCTACAATAACGGGGGGGATTTTTTATCCTACTTTTATTAGCTTTGTTTTACTGAAGTCTTTTCAATTACTTGTTCAGCTATTGTTCGATAAATGATTCCTGTTTTATGCGTGTCTTCATATACTGATGGCGCAAAATCTTCTTTGTTCCAATCCGGTTGTTGAAGCGGAATTCGCCCTAGCACTTCTGTTTGTAATTCAGCGGCTAATTTATCTCCTCCACCTTTTCCAAATACATATTCTTTTTCCCCAGTTACTTTACTTTCAAAGTATGCCATATTTTCAATAACACCAAGAATACTATGTTCTGTCCGGAGTGCCATTGCACCTGCGCGAGCTGCTACAAATGCAGCGGTCGGATGAGGTGTTGTTACAATAATTTCTTTACAAGATGGTAGCATTGTGTGTACATCTAAAGCTACATCTCCAGTTCCTGGTGGTAAATCTAATACTAAGTAATCCAAATCTCCCCATTCCACTTCTGTGAAAAAGTGATTTAACATTTTGCCGAGCATTGGCCCACGCCAAATGACAGGTGCATTATCTTCCACAAAGAATCCCATAGAAATTACTTTCACTCCTAATCTTTCTACAGGAATAATTTTATCTCCTCTTACAACAGGGCGTTTCTCGATCCCCATCATATCCGGTACACTAAAACCATAAATATCAGCATCAATAATCCCTACTTTTTTCCCTAGACGCGCTAATGCAATCGCGAGGTTAACAGAAACCGTTGATTTTCCTACGCCACCTTTTCCACTCGCAACAGCTATAAATGTTGTTTTGGAATGTGGTGAAAGTAATGATTCATTCTCTTGATCTTCCGGTGGAGCAAACTGCGCTAACTCTTCCTCAGTAAATTCAGCAAAACGCAAGCCAACTGTTGCAGCTCCAAGTTCTTTAATCAGTTTAACAATCGCTGCTTGTAGCTGCATTTGTTCAGCCGTTCCCGTTTTTACAATCGCAATTTTTATACTTACATGACCCTTCTCAGATTTAACAGTTACTTCTTGAATTGCGTTCGTTTCTTTTAATGTTTTATGTAGAAATGGATCAGTAATCCCTTCAAGCACCTTCACTACTTGCTCTTTTGTTACCATAATTCGCCTAGCCCCCCGTATGATGTGAAATAAATTGGGTTTATCCTCTTTTCCTTCAAATAAATGCGTTTACATTTTCAGTATAACATATTTTCCGAAAACTTCGTTAATGAGAGAAACGCAAAAACCCTCCTCATTCAGGAGGGTTTCCTTTTTCTGTGAAATAGCGCAAAATCCCGCGATAAATAGCAGCTGCTACTTTTTGCTGATATTTTTCCGAATTTAACATATACCTTTCATTTACATTTGATAAGAAACCAGCCTCAACCAATGTACCTGGAGTCTTAGCATACTTAAGTAAATAAACATGCGAAATTGTTTTAGCGGAACGGTTCGTATTCTCTAAGCTCGTTCGCAGTTCAGCTTGTATAAACTTTGCCGCTCGTTCATTTTCAAGCAAAGAGCGGTGATAAAATGTTTGCGCTCCCTTTGAGCTATTACTAGGCAAAGCGTTCAAATGAATACTCACAAAAAAATCCACATCTGGCTTATTAATCATTGCTACACGTTTTTTTAAATCTTCTGCCTTACGCCTACTATACGATTTTGTATCTTTATCGGCTAAATCATAGTCTCCTTCTCTCGTTAAAATCACCAAAGCCCCTTGTTCCTGTAAGTAGTCTTGCAGCATTTTTGTAATTTCAAGTGTAATATTTTTTTCTACAATATCTTTCCCACCAACCGCTCCCCCATCTGGCCCACCATGTCCAGCATCAAGCACAATTACCTTTCCTGATAGGGGTAAATTCCAGGCCCGCCACGACTTTGTAATTTGCAATTCCTGTTTTATCAAGAAAAACAATATAATCGCAGCTAGCACTAAAGAGATTATTCGAATTCTCTTCATACCTTTCCTCCTCCAGCTAGTCCCTCTAATTACTTATATGGGACAAGAGGAAAGTTTATGCTTCTCTTAATACAACTTTAAACGATATCTTCTTTCACCTTTCTCGTAGCCTTCTCGCCACCAGGCACTAATAAATTGCTCACAAGATTTATAAAGCAAATTCTTATCTTCTACTTCTTCTCGCATCGTCATATTCATTAAAAAAAGAAATAACATTTCTGTTAACTGCTGTTCTTCTTCTAAAGATCTATCTTTCACATCAAAAAAAGATTCACCATAATAACCAAATTTACTATACCTTGCACCTAGCAAATACGACTCAATTCCTAATTCAATACAATAATCCTCATATTGCCGATGAAACTCCTGTCTATGAAAAGCATCATGAATATTGGAACGCAACGATTTTAGTGAAAGTTCTCTTAACATCTTACGTTCATACCTTAATTGTTTTTCTTTTTGTCTTTCTTGCAAACCAACAATGACATTCATAGTACTTCTAAACCTCCCTAATTACGTATTAGTCTAAACTTCTACAGAAGAAGCATACGCAGGAAGGTTACACTAAAATATTCCAAGCACAAAAAAGAACGATGAAATTCATCAAGATAAAATAAAAAACCCCAACCAAATGGTTGGGGTTTGAAGTTCGCAAAAATTAACGTTTTGAGAACTGAGGTGCACGACGTGCGCCTTTAAGACCGTATTTTTTACGCTCTTTCATACGTGCGTCACGAGTTAATAGACCTGCACGTTTTAATGTTAAACGATATTCTGGATCAGCTTTTAGTAAAGCGCGAGCGATACCGTGACGGATTGCACCAGCTTGACCAGTGTATCCACCACCATTTACGTTTACAAGTACATCGTAGTTACCTAAAGTTTCTGTTGCAACTAAAGGTTGTTTTACTACTTCACGTAATGCAGCAAATGGAATGTAGTTTTCAAAATCACGACCGTTAATGATAACGCGTCCTTCGCCTGGAACTAGGCGTACGCGTGCTACTGAACTCTTACGACGTCCAGTACCATAGTATTGAACCTGTGCCAAAGTAAGCCCTCCTTTAATTAATTATCCGCGAAGTTCGTAAACTTCTGGTTTTTGTGCTTGATGTGGATGCTCAGCTCCAGCATACACGTTTAATTTCTTAGACATTTGACGTCCTAGGCGTCCTTTTGGAAGCATGCCTTTAATTGCAAGCTCTAACATTTGTACAGGATAGTTTGTACGCATTTCTAGAGCTGTTCTTTGCTTAAGTCCACCTGGATGTTGAGTGTGACGGTAGTAAATTTTATCGTTTAATTTATTACCTGTTAAGTGAACTTTCTCAGCGTTAATAATAATTACATGATCACCAGTGTCAACGTGTGGTGTAAATGTTGGTTTGTGTTTACCACGTAAAATGGATGCTACTTCACTAGCAAGGCGACCTAAAGTTTGACCTTCAGCGTCAACCACATACCATTTACGCTCAACTTCGTTAGCTTTTGCCATAAAAGTTGTACGCATTTGTTTCCCTCCTACTCGATTATCTTTTCATAGAAAAAATCTATTGTTTATCTTAAACACGACTTCCTTCCGGGGCTAATCGTGGTTTTAGAAACAATACCATATGTTATGATATCGTTTTGAGAATCTAATGTCAAGCAAATGTTACACCAGGATTAGTTGTTATAGTTTACCTGCCATAAATAAAGACCATGACCTGGTACCATCTTTCCCGCAAAGCGTCGATCTTGCTTAGCTAAAATCTCTGGAATACTATCTGGATCAACCTTTCCTTGCCCTACGCTAAGTAGCGTCCCGACAATGATTCTAACCATATTATATAAAAAACCATTACCAACAAAGCGAAAAACCAATTCATCACCTTGTTCGAATAAATCTATCTCATAAATTGTTCGCACTTTATCTTTTTTATCAGTCTTCGCCGAACAAAATGATGTGAAATCATGTGTCCCGATAAAATAAGGGATAGCTTTTCTTATCAATTGAATATCAATTGGATATGGATACTGATATACATAATTTCTACGGAATACATCCGCCGTTTTAGATAATAATACACGGTAACGATATTCCTTTTTTACAACGCCATAACGCGCATGGAACTCTTCCGTTTTCTTCTCTACTTGCACAATTACAATATCGTCTGGCAATAATGTATTTAAAGCGTTCCCCCACTGCCATTCTTCAAGAGACAATGGTGTATCAAAATGAATTACTTGTCCTTTTGCATGAACAGTAGAGTCTGTTCTTCCTGACGCCTGTACACGAACAAGTTCTCCTTTGTGCAACTTTTGCAAAGCTTTTTCAATTTCTTGTTGCACAGTACGATGCTGCGGTTGAATTTGATATCCACAAAAGTTAATCCCATCATATGCAACTGTACACTTTATTCTTTCCATCTTTCTACTCTCCATTATGATCTTACCCATACTAGAATACACGCCAAGCAAAATAAGCTTATTAATGTTACAGTATCACTTGTTTTCCAGCGTAGTTGCCTAAATTTCGTACGTCCCTCACCACTTTGATACCCACGAGCTTCCATTGCGATAGCTAAATCTTCAGCACGCTTAAAGGCACTAATAAAAAGCGGAACAAGTAAAGAAATAATTGCTTTTAACCGATCTTTTATCGGACCACCAGCAAAGTCAATACCACGGGATGCTTGTGCTTTCATAATTTTACTCGTCTCATCCATCAATGTTGGAATAAATCGGAGAGAAATAGACATCATTAATGCAATTTCATGAACAGGAACTTTAAGACGCTTCAATGGCTTTAATAATGTTTCCATCCCATCTGTAATCTCAATAGGTGTAGTCGTTAACGTTAGTAAAGTTGTCATTAAAATAATGACAACAAAGCGTATTGAAATATATATCCCTTGCTCTAAACCTTTTTCATATATTGAAAACCAACCAAGCTGAAGTAGTACATCTCCTTCTTTATTTGTAAAAATATGCAAGAAAAATGCGAAAAGAAAAATCCATAAAATTGGTTTTAAGCCCGAAAGTACATAACGAATCGGCACTTTTGCAAAAAATAAAGCAATGAGTGCATACAAGAATAAAAATCCATATGAAATCGCATTATTTGCTAAAAAGACAACAAATACATACAGAAAAACAATTAATAGCTTCGTACGCGGATCAAGTTGATGAATGAGTGACTTGCCTGGAATATATCTCCCAATAATCAACTGCTGCATGATTCATGACCACCTTTTCGTAATACCTGTACAACTTCATGAGTAAGATCCTCTAAAGATAAGGTAGCCTTTGGAATCGAAATACCAAACTTCTCTTCAATTGCACGTTTATACTTTAAAGACATTGGAAGATCCACACCGATTTGCTCTAATTCATTTGCATGTGAAAATACTTCCTCCGCTCTTCCTTGCAAAAAGACCGTTCCTTTATGCATAACCACGATTTGATCTGCGTATTTTGCAGCATCCTCCATATTATGAGTAACAAGAATGACTGTCAGTCCCTTCTCCTTATGAAGTGTATAAAACATCTCCATAAGCTCATGCTGCCCTTTCGGATCAAGTCCTGCTGTGGGTTCGTCTAATACAAGTACTTCTGGTTCCATCGCAAGTACACCTGCTATTGCAACGCGTCTCATTTGTCCACCGCTTAATTCAAATGGAGAACGTGCTAATAATTCTGGATCCAGTCCAACAAGTTCGATCGCATATTTTGCCTTTTTCTTTGCTTCTGCTTCCGATACGCCAAAATTTGAAGGACCAAAACAAATATCCTTCTCAACTGTTTCCTCAAATAACTGATGTTCTGGAAACTGAAAGACAACCCCTACTTTTTTGCGTAGCGGCTTGAGTTTTTTAGCTTTTTTTTGAGATGAAATCATATGTTCCCCAATTCGAACTGTACCATGTGTTGGCTGCAACAAGCCATTTAAATGTTGAATCATCGTTGATTTACCAGAACCAGTATGACCGATAATCGCATAGTATCCCCCACTTGGAAATGACACGTCTACATCATAAAGCGCGCGTCTTTCAAAGGGAGTCTTATATTGATAACGATGTTCTACCTTTTGGAATGTAATCTCCAAAGTTCGTTCACCAAACTTTCCATTGTAAGATGCGTGTTTTGCAGTGGAATTTCACTTCTTTTTAATAATTCTGCTATTTTTACTGAAAAAGGTACATCTAAACCAATTTCCTTGAGCATATGAGACGATTTAAAAATTTTTTGTGGTGTCCCTTCCTCTAATATTTCTCCCTTGTTTAAAACAATAATACGATCCGACTGTGCAGCTTCTTCTAAATCATGTGTAATAGATAAAACTGTAATTCCCTTTTCATCCACAAGCTGTCTCACAGTCTCAACAACTTCAACGCGTCCTTTTGGGTCCAACATTGATGTTGCCTCATCCAATATTAAAATCGATGGCTGAAGAGCTAAAATTCCCGCTATTGCAACACGTTGCTTTTGACCACCAGATAATGAATGCGGCTCCTCATGCAAGAACTCTTCCATTCTAACTAAATGCAATGCCTGTTTCATTCGTTCTACCATCTGTTCTCTAGGCATGCCAATATTCTCAAGCCCAAATACAACGTCATCTTGCACTGTTGTACCTACAAATTGATTGTCTGGATTTTGAAAAACCATACCAATTTGCTTTCGAATGTCCCATACTGTTTCCTCAGATAAAGCCATTGTACCATTTACTGTAATCGTACCTGATTCCGGTAAAAACAAGCCATTTAGTAGTTTTGCAAGAGTAGATTTTCCTGAACCATTTTGTCCAATGACAGACACCCATTCTCCCTCATTGAGAGAAAAGGATACATCTTTTAACGCATAAGCAGTCGCCCCAGGATATTGAAATGATACATTTTGCACACGAAGTTTCTCTCTTTTCAATATAAGGCACCCTTTCTTTTTTCGAGTTAGCCTCATCCTTATATTTATTAAAAAAAAAGGGCCACGACCAGTTACTTGAAAAGAACTGTCCTGCCCTTTTAATTATCATTATACTAACTCGATAATTACCATTGGTGCTGCGTCTCCACGACGTGGACCAATTTTTGCAATACGAGTGTATCCGCCTTGACGCTCAGCATAGCGTGGAGCTACATCAGCGAAAAGTTTTTGAAGTGCATCTTGACCAGTCTCAGCGTTAGCAACTTCATTACGAATGAAAGCTGCTGCTTGACGACGAGCATGAAGATCTCCGCGTTTACCTAAAGTGATCATTTTTTCCACTACAGAACGAAGTTCTTTTGCACGAGTCTCTGTCGTTTGAATGCGCTCATTGATAATTAAATCAGTAGCTAAGTCACGTAACATAGCTTTACGTTGCGCACTTGTACGGCCTAATTTTCTGTATGCCATTCGTAGTTCCCTCCTTTGTTGATGAAATTAAATCCTCAGTCGTCTTTACGTAAACCTAAACCTAATTCTTCAAGTTTATGCTTAACTTCTTCTAAGGATTTACGTCCTAAGTTACGAACTTTCATCATATCTTCTTCTGTTTTATTCGCAAGCTCTTGTACAGTATTAATTCCTGCACGTTTTAAGCAATTATAAGAACGAACAGAAAGATCAAGTTCTTCAATAGTCATTTCAAGAACTTTTTCTTTTTGATCTTCTTCCTTCTCAACCATAATCTCAGCATTTTGTGCTTCATCAGTTAAACCAACAAAGATATTTAAATGCTCTGTTAAGATTTTGGCTCCTAAAGAGATAGCTTCTTTTGGCCCGATGCTTCCATCCGTCCATACATCAAGCGTAAGCTTATCATAATTTGCCACTTGTCCAACACGTGTCTTTTCCACTTGGTAAGTTACACGTGACACTGGAGTATAAATAGAATCAATAGGAATAACTCCTATTGGTTGATCTTCGCTTTTATTTGCATCAGCTGGCGTATACCCACGGCCACGCTTTGCAGTTAAACGCACGCGGAAATGCGCATCCTTTGCTAACGTCGCAATGTATAAATCTGGATTTAAGATCTCAACATCACTATCGTGAGTAATATCAGCAGCTGTGACAATACCTTCGCCCTGTACGTCGATTTCCAACGTCTTCTCTTCGTCAGAGTAAATTTTAAGAGCTAACTTTTTCAAGTTTAAGATGATCGTTGTAACGTCCTCTACTACGCCCTCAACTGTTGAAAATTCGTGTAATACGCCATCGATTTGGATAGCAGTTACAGCGGCACCAGGGAGTGAGGATAAAAGAATACGACGTAAGGAGTTACCCAAAGTAGTACCATACCCACGCTCAAGCGGTTCAATTACGAATTTACCATACTTAGCATCTTCGTTAAGTTCAACCGTTTCGATTTTCGGTTTTTCAATTTCAATCATTAACTAAACCCTCCTTCAAAACGTCGAAACCTCGGTTAAACAAAGGGAAAACCTCTGTTTAACCGAAAGTCCCCCTTAGGCAGTTCCCGATTGTGCACAACAAGCGATGTTTCTGTACGAAATTTCTCGATAAGGCATCATATCCATTATAGACAAAAGGGAAAATTCTATACAGAAAAATTATACACGACGACGTTTTGGTGGACGACATCCATTATGAGGAACTGGAGTAACATCTCTAATTGCTGTTACTTCTAGACCTGCAGCTTGAAGAGCACGAATTGCTGCTTCACGACCAGCACCAGGACCTTTTACAGTAACCTCTAAAGATTTTAAACCGTGCTCCATTGCAGCTTTAGCAGCAGTTTCAGCAGCCATTTGCGCAGCGAATGGAGTAGATTTACGAGATCCACGGAAACCAAGTGCACCAGCACTAGACCAAGAAATTGCGTTACCATGAGTATCTGTAAGTGTTACGATTGTGTTATTGAAAGTAGAACGAATATGAGCTACACCAGTCTCAATATTCTTTTTCACACGTTTTTTACGAGTGTTTGTTTTACGTGCCATAGTTAGTTCAACCTCCTTTACTTATTATTTCTTTTTATTTGCTACTGTACGACGTGGACCTTTACGTGTACGAGCATTGTTTTTAGAGTTTTGACCACGAACTGGTAAACCACGACGGTGACGAAGACCACGGTAAGAACCGATCTCCATTAGACGTTTAATGTTAAGAGATACTTCACGACGAAGATCACCTTCAACTTTGATACGATCGATGATATCACGGATACGTCCTAATTCATCTTCCGTTAAGTCACGAACTCGTGTTTCTTCAGAAACACCAGCTTCAGCAAGAATTTTTTCAGCAGTAGTACGACCAATGCCGAATACGTAAGTTAAAGAAATAACAACGCGTTTGTCACGAGGAATATCTACACCTGCGATACGTGCCATTCCGAATACACCTCCTTCAGATTAACCTTGTTTTTGTTTATGTTTAGGGTTTTCACAAATAACCATTACTTTTCCACGTCTACGAATAACTTTACATTTTTCGCAGATTGGTTTAACTGACGGTCTTACTTTCATGTCTCGAACCTCCTTAAAGATTACGGAGTGCTATATTATTTAAAGCGGTACGTAATACGACCACGATTTAAATCGTACGGAGATAATTCTACCGTAACTTTGTCTCCTGGTAAAATACGAATGAAGTTCATACGGATTTTACCAGAAACGTGAGCCAATACGACATGCCCATTCTCTAATTCTACTTTGAACATAGCATTTGGCAACGTTTCAAGAACGGTACCTTCGACTTCAATTACATCATCTTTCGCCATTCAATAGTTCTCCCTTCTTCAAATCAGTAACATTTTACACTGTTCTGAAATCCCGGAGAGCCAGCTACTTATAAAGTGGTAAGGATTTCGTATCCTGCTTCTGTAAGAGCAATCGTGTGCTCAAAATGGGCACACCATTTACCATCTACCGTTACCACTGTCCAGTCATCAGATAGTGTTTTTACATATCGTCTTCCTTGGTTCACCATCGGTTCAATACAGATGACCATTCCCGGCTTTAATCTAGGGCCTTGATTTGGTGGACCATAGTGCGGAATTTGCGGATCCTCATGTAAGTCTTGCCCGATTCCGTGACCAACATACTCCCGAACGATCGACAACCCATTCTCTTCAACATACGTTTGAATCGCATGTGAGACGTTAGATAATCTTTCGCCTGGTTTTACTTGTTCTAAACCAAGATACAACGATTTTTCTGTGACATCAAGTAGCTTTTGAACAGATTCAGAAATGTTTCCTACTGGATACGTCCATGCAGAATCTCCATGATATCCATTGTATTTCGCACCAATATCGATACTGATGATATCGCCTTCTTGGAGCTTGCGCTTTCCTGGAATCCCGTGTACAAGCTCTTCATTTACAGAAGCACATATGCTTCCCGGAAATCCGTTGTATCCTTTAAAAGATGGCGTAGCACCATATTTTCGAATCGTCTTTTCCGCTATTTGATCGAGCTCTTTCGTTGTAATTCCTGGAGCAATATGCTTTTTCAACTCTTGATGAGTTAAAGCAACGACCTTGCCAGCCTCTCGCATGATTTCTATCTCGCGAGGAGTTTTGCAAATGATCATTACGCTAAGCCTCCGATGAGAACATCGATATCAGCAAATACTTTATTGATATCTTGCTCACCATTAATGCTTTGTAAGTAACCCAGCTCCTCGTAGAAATCAAGCAATGGTTTTGTTTGCTTAATGTTTACTTCTAAACGATTTGCTACAGTCTCTTCATTGTCATCAGAGCGTTGATATAATTCGCCACCACATTTATCACATACGTCAGCTTTTGCTGGCGGATTGAATTCTAAGTGGTAAGTCGCACCGCACTCTTTACAAATGCGACGGCCTGTAAGACGTTTTAACAGCAATCCTGAATCCACATTAATGTTTAAAACATAGTCGATTTTTTTGCCAAGATCTTTCATAATTTCTTCAAGCGCAGATGCTTGTGCAACTGTTCGTGGGAACCCATCTAGCAAGAAACCTTTCTTGCAGTCTTCTTGACTCAAACGTTCACGAACGATTCCGATTGTAACCTCATCTGGAACAAGCGCTCCTTTATCAATAAAAGATTTAGCTTGCAAACCAAGTTCAGTTTCAGCCTTCATAGCTGCACGGAACATATCACCTGTTGAAATGTGAGGGATGTTATACTTGGCAACAATCTGTTCGGCTTGTGTACCTTTACCAGCACCAGGAAGCCCCATTAGAATTAAGTTCATCTTTGTTCCCCCTCATAATGAGCATGTAGGGAAGACATTCTCTTCCCATCACTTACTCACTGTTTGATAAACCCTTTGTAATGGCGTTTTACCAGTTGGCTTTCTAGCTGCTTCATTGTTTCTAAAGCAACGCCGACAACGATCAACATACTCGTTCCACCAATCTGTGCAGACGGCGGAAGATTTCCCAGTTTCGTAAAGATAACTGGAAGGATTGCAATCGCTGCTAGGAAAATAGATCCTACAAAGGTCAAACGATACAAGATTTTTGTTAGATATTGTTCTGTATTCTTACCCGGACGAATACCTGGAACATATCCACCTTGCTTGTTTAGGTTCTCTGACATTTGCTCTGGATTAACTTGAACAAATGCATAGAAATATGTGAAAGCCACTATGAGCGCTACATATACAATCATTCCCACAGGGTGAGAATAGTTAAAGTTTGCGATAATCCACTGCGATATATCGTGTTTTGGGAAGAACTGTGCAATAGTTGGAGGCGTAATCAAGAACGAAACAGCAAAAATTACTGGAATAACACCCGCACTATTTACCTTAAGTGGTAAATGTGTGTTTTGTGCTCCAGCATAACTACCATTTCCTCCTGTTACACGCTTCGCATATTGAATTGGGATCTTTCTAACAGCTTGCTGGATGTAAATAACACCCACAACCACTGCTAACACAGCTAGTAAAATCAATACGACTTTAACGATACTCATGAACAGTTGATCTCCGACATTTTGAAACTGTTGTAAGTAAACTTGTGATAATACATTTGGGATCGCCGCGGCAATACCAGCAAAGATTAAGATGGAAATACCATTACCTACACCTTTAGCTGTAATCTGTTCACCTAACCACATTAAAAATGCAGTACCAGCAGTTAGTACCGTTGCAATGTATAAATAAGTTCCCCAACCTGGATTCAAAATTAACTGTCCACCTACCATACCGTTAAAACCGATTGACATACCAAACGCCTGAATAAAAGCAAGAACAATTGTAAAATAACGCGTGAATTGCGTTAATTTACGACGACCCATTTCGCCTTGTTTTGACCATTCCGCAAATTTAGGAACAACATCCATCTGCAATAACTGCACGATGATGGATGCTGTGATATACGGCATGATTCCCATCGCAAAGATGGAGAAATTTTTCAAAGCTCCACCGCCAAATGTATTTAGGATTCCTAATGCATTTAACTGATCTTGTGCTTTTAGTACGTCTCCATTTGTAAATGGCACTGGGATAAACGTGCCAATTCTAAAAACGATTAACATCGCTAAAGTGAAAAATATTTTACGTCTTATCTCAGCAACGCGCATAAAGTTGGAGATTGTACGAAACATTAGATCACCTCAACTGTTCCGCCAGCTGCTTCAATTGCTTCTTTAGCACTTGAAGAGAACTTGTGCGCTTTAACAGTTAATTTTTTCTCAACTGCTCCGCTTGCAAGAACTTTAACACCGTCGTTTAATTTACTGATAACGCCAGTTTCCAGTAATAATTCAGGTGTTACTTCTGTACCATCTTCAAAACGATTTAATGCCGCTAAGTTTACGATAGCAAACTCTTTACGGTTAATGTTTGTGAAGCCGCGTTTTGGTAAACGACGGAATAATGGAGTTTGACCACCTTCAAAGCCAAGACGAACACCGCCACCAGAACGAGCGTTTTGTCCTTTATGACCTTTACCAGCAGTTTTACCGTTTCCAGAACCGATACCGCGACCGACACGGTTGCGTACTTTACGAGAACCTTCTGCAGGTTTTAATTCATGAAGTTTCATTCCCAGGCACCTCCTTATATTAATGAGTTATCCTTAAGCTTCTTTTACAGTTACAAGGTGAGAAACTTTGTTGATCATACCAAGAATAGCAGGAGTCTCTTCCTTAACTACAGTTGCATTCAACTTTTTAAGACCTAAAGCTTCTACAGTCGCACGTTGATCTTGTGGACGACCAATTACACTACGAGTGAGGGTAATTTCTAACTTTTTCGCCATTTGTTTTCCCTCCTTCTTAACCTAGTAGCTCTTCTACAGATTTACCACGTAATTTTGCTACTTCTTCAGCACGCTTAAGTTCGCTTAATCCGTTCACAGTAGCGCGAATCATGTTAATTGGTGTGTTAGAACCAAGAGATTTAGAAAGAATATCTTGTACACCAGCTAACTCAAGAACCGCACGTACTGGTCCACCAGCGATAACCCCAGTACCTTCAGCAGCAGGTTTTAGGAATACTTCACCAGCACCGAAATGTCCGATGATTTCGTGTGGAATTGATGTACCAACTAAAGGTACTTCGATTAAGTTTTTCTTAGCATCTTCGATAGCTTTGCGAATAGCATCTGGTACCTCTTGAGCTTTACCAGTACCGAATCCAACGTGACCGTTCTTATCACCAACTACAACTAGTGCAGCAAAGCGGAAACGACGACCACCCTTAACAACTTTCGCAACACGGTTTATCGTAACTACACGTTCTTCAAGTTCTAATTTGCTTGGGTCAATGCGACGCATCAATTTTCCCTCCTTTGACCATTAAAATTGTAATCCAGCCTCACGAGCAGCTTCAGCTAGAGCTTTAACACGGCCATGGTATAAATAACCACCGCGATCAAATACTACTTCTTTAACACCCTTCTCTACAGCACGCTTAGCAACTAATTCGCCAACTTTCGTAGCAGCTTCAATGTTGCCTGTACCGTTAAGAGCAAGGTCCTTATCAAGAGTAGATGCACTTACTAACGTTACACCTTTTACATCATCAATAACTTGAGCGTAAATGTGTTGGTTTGAACGGAACACGTTTAAGCGTGGACGCTCTGCAGTACCAGTAAGTTTTGCACGTACACGTGCATGTCTTTTCTTACGAGTCGCATTTTTATCAGCTTTAGTGATCATTCTTGTCACTCCTTTCTTTCACCTAACGGGCTTACTTAGCAGTTTTACCTTCTTTACGACGAACAACTTCGCCTTCGTAACGAATCCCTTTACCTTTGTAAGGTTCTGGAGCACGTACAGCACGAATGTTTGCAGCTAAAGCACCAACGCGTTCTTTGCTGATACCTTTAACGATAACTTTTGTTGGAGCAGGAACTTCAATTTCGATGCCTGCTTCTGGAGTAATCTCAACTGGGTGAGAGTAACCTACGTTTAATACAAGCTTGTTGCCTTGTTTTTGAGCACGGTAACCGACACCGACTAATTCAAGACCGCGTGCAAAACCTGTAGTTACACCTTCAACCATGTTTCCTAGTAAAGCACGAGTTGTACCGTGAAGTGCACGGTGTTCCTTCTGTTCAGATGGACGCTCTACTGTTAAGATGTTTTCTTCAACTTTGATAACCATATCAGCATTGAAAGTACGAGTTAATTCACCCTTAGGTCCTTTTACAGTTACAGTATTATCTTCTGCTACAGTAAGAGTAACACCTGCAGGGATTTCAAGAATCTTTTTACCAATACGAGACATGTGGTCACACCTCCGTTCGTTTCAATATTAATTACCAAACGTATGCTACTACTTCTCCACCAGTTTGTAATTGACGAGCATCTTTGTCTGTCATTACGCCCTTAGATGTAGAAAGAAGTGCAATACCTAATCCGTTAAGTACACGTGGTACTTCATCAGCTTTTGCGTATACGCGTAAGCCAGGTTTACTGATACGTTTTAATCCAGTGATTACACGTTCATTGTTCGCACCATATTTTAAGAAAATACGTAGGATACCTTGTTTGTTATCCTCGATGTATTCCACATCACGAATGAAACCTTCACGTTTTAAAAGTTCAGCAATTTCTTTTTTGATCTTAGAAGCAGGAACCTCTAATTTCTCATGACGTACCATGTTCGCATTACGGATGCGAGTAAGCATATCTGCAATCGGATCTGTCATCACCATGTGTTTTACCTCCTTCCCAATTGTGGGTTTTACCAACTAGCTTTTTTAACACCAGGAATTTGACCTTTATATGCAAGTTCACGGAAACAAATACGGCAAAGTTTAAATTTGCGGTATACAGAATGCGGACGACCGCAGCGCTCGCAACGTGTATACTCTTGTACTTTAAACTTAGGAGTACGCTTTTGTTTCGCAATCATAGATTTTTTAGCCACGTTTTCGCCTCCTCTACTTAGCGTTGGCTTCCATTATTTTTGGAATGGCATACCGAATTGTGTTAAAAGTTCACGAGCTTCTTCATCAGTGTTCGCTGTTGTAACGATTACGATGTCCATACCGCGGACTTTGCTTACTTTATCATAATCGATCTCAGGGAAAATAAGTTGCTCTTTAACACCTAATGTATAGTTACCACGACCATCGAAAGATTTCTTAGATACACCACGGAAATCACGTACACGTGGTAAAGAAACTGTTACTAATTTGTCGAAGAACTCATACATTTGTTCACCGCGTAAAGTAACTTTCGCACCGATTGGCATTCCTTCACGAAGACGGAAACCTGCGATAGATTTTTTAGCGCGAGTGATTACAGGTTTTTGACCTGCGATTTGAGTTAATTCTTCTACAGCATTGTCTAATGCTTTAGAGTTTTGTACCGCATCACCAACACCAACGTTGATTACGATTTTCTCGATTTTTGGTACTTGCATTACAGATTTATAGTTAAACTTGCTCATTAGAGCAGGAGTAATTTCCTTTTGGAACTTCTCTTTAAGGCGATTCAATGAAGTGACCTCCTTTCATAAGAAAATTATTTATCTAATAATTCACCAGATTTTTTCGCAATACGAACTTTTTTACCATCTTCCACTTTGTAGCCTACACGAGTAGGTTCACCTGTTTTTGGATCTAATGGCATAACATTAGATACGTGAATAGGTGCTTCTTTCGTGATAATTCCACCTTGTGGATTTAATTGAGATGGCTTAGAGTGCTTCTTAACGATGTTAACACCCTCAACGATAACACGGTTTTCCTTTGGGAAAGCCACAAGGATTACACCTTGTTTTCCTTTGTCTTTACCAGTGATTACCTGTACTTTATCACCTTTTTTTACATGCATCTTAATTCTGCACCTCCTTAGCAAGGCAATACCTTAAATTATAGAACTTCTGGAGCTAAAGAAACGATCTTCATGAAGTTGCTATCACGTAGTTCACGAGCTACCGGTCCGAAGATACGAGTACCGCGTGGGCTCTTATCGTCTTTAATGATAACAGCTGCGTTTTCATCAAAACGGATGTAAGAACCATCTGGACGACGAGCGCCGCTCTTCGTACGTACTACTACTGCTTTTACAACGTCACCTTTTTTAACAACGCCACCTGGTGTTGCTTGTTTTACCGTAGCAACGATAATATCACCGATGTTAGCATATTTACGACCAGAGCCGCCTAATACTTTAATTGTTAAAAGTTCACGTGCACCAGAGTTGTCAGCAACTTTTAAACGAGATTCTTGTTGGATCATGTTATGAAACCTCCCTTCGGACTTTTAATTCCGATTCGTCTATTTAGATAATAACCGCTTCTTCAACGATTTCAACTAAACGGAAACGCTTAGTAGCAGAAAGCGGGCGAGTTTCCATGATTTTAACGATATCGCCAACTTTTGCTTGGTTTTGTTCATCATGCGCTTTGTATTTTTTAGAATACTTAACGCGTTTTCCGTACAAGGAATGAGTTTTGTAAGTTTCAACTAAAACTGTAATCGTTTTGTCCATTTTGTCAGATACAACACGACCAGTATAAACTTTGCGTTGGTTACGTTCGCTCACTTTGCAAACCTCCCCTCAATTTATCGATTAATTCCGATCTCTCTTTCACGAACTACAGTTTTCATACGAGCGATCGCTTTACGCACTTCACGGATGCGTGTTGGATTCTCTAATTGTCCTGTAGCAAGCTGGAAGCGAAGGTTAAACAACTCTTCCTTTAACGCTTTAACTTTTGTTTCGATTTCGGCAGTGGTTAATTCACGAATATCATTAGTTTTCATTAGATTCACCACCATTTTCTTCACGTTTTACGAATTTACATTTCACTGGTAATTTGTGAGCTGCAAGACGTAATGCTTCGCGTGCTACCTCTTCAGATACACCTGCGATTTCAAACATAACTTTCCCAGGCTTCACTACTGCTACCCAACCTTCTGGTGCCCCTTTACCGGAACCCATACGTACTTCAAGAGGTTTTGCAGTGTAAGGTTTAGAAGGGAAAATTTTAATCCAAACTTTACCGCCACGTTTCATGTAACGAGTCATTGCACGACGAGCTGCTTCGATTTGACGGTTTGTAATCCATGAAGCATTTTGTGCTTGAAGACCAAACTCACCGAATGTTACTTCAGTACCACCTTTAGCGCGGCCACGCATTTTACCACGATGCTCTCTACGATATTTTACGCGTTTTGGCATTAACATATTATTTTCCTCCTTCCTCAGAAGCTTTCTTTTTTGAAGGAAGAACTTCTCCACGGTAGATCCATACTTTTACGCCTAATTTACCGTATGTTGTATCAGCTTCAGCTGTTGCATAGTCAATATCAGCGCGAAGTGTATGAAGTGGAACAGTTCCTTCACTGTAAGATTCTGCACGAGCGATATCTGCTCCGCCAAGACGACCAGAAACTTGTGTTTTAATACCTTTAGCGCCAGCACGCATTGCACGTTGGATAACTTGCTTTTGAGCACGACGGAAAGATACACGATTTTCTAATTGACGAGCAATGTTTTCCGCTACTAATTTAGCATCAAGATCTGCTTTCTTAACTTCTAAGATGTTGATGTGTACACGCTTGCCTGTTAATTGGTTAAGAGCTTTACGAAGCGCTTCAACTTCAGTACCACCTTTACCAATTACCATACCAGGTTTTGCAGTGTGAATTGTAACATTTACACGATTTGCAGCACGCTCAATTTCTACTTTAGAAACAGAAGAATCTTTTAAGCGAGCTGTGATGTATTCACGAATTTTGATGTCTTCATGAAGAAGTGTAGCGTAATCTTTTTCTGCGAACCAACGAGATTCCCAATCACGAATAACACCGACACGAAGACCGACTGGATTAACCTTTTGACCCATCGATTATCCCTCCTTCTTTTCTGATACCACAACTGTGATGTGGCTTGTGCGCTTGTTGATTTGGCTTGCACGGCCCATTGCGCGTGGACGGAAACGTTTTAACGTTGGACCTTCGTCAACGAAAACTTTCTCAACAACTAAGTTGTTTACGTCCATTTCGTAGTTATGCTCTGCGTTTGCGATTGCAGATTTTAAAACTTTCTCTACAACTGGAGAAGCAGTTTTTGGTGTGTGGTTAAGGATAGCAATCGCTTCACCCACTTGCTTACCTCGGATTAAGTCTACTACTAAACGAACTTTACGAGGAGCAATACGAACTGTTCTCGCTACTGCTTTAGCTTGCATTGAAGTGCCTCCTCTCATTATCTTCTAGTTTTCTTATCGTCAGCATCATGACCTTTATACGTACGAGTTGGTGCGAATTCACCTAACTTGTGGCCAACCATGTCCTCAGTGATGTATACAGGTACGTGTTTGCGACCGTCATATACAGCGATTGTGTGACCGATGAACTGAGGGAAGATCGTTGAACGACGAGACCAAGTTTTAACAACTTGCTTTTGCTCAGTTTCATTTAGCTTTGCAATTTTACTCATTAAATGATCATCGACAAATGGTCCTTTTTTTAAGCTACGAGCCATTTTGGTGCCTCCCTTCGTGATTGCCGTACGGTTCCTGAAATGAACCGTACTACAACCCCATTATTTTTTACGACGACGAACGATGAATTTGTCAGACGCTTTGTTTTTCTTACGAGTCTTGAATCCAAGAGTTGGTTTACCCCATGGAGACATTGGAGACTTACGTCCGATTGGTGCGCGACCTTCACCACCACCGTGTGGGTGATCAACTGGGTTCATTACAGAACCACGAACTGTTGGGCGCTTACCTAACCAACGAGAGCGACCTGCTTTACCAATTTTGATAAGTTCGTGTGATTCGTTACCTACTTGACCTACAGTAGCGCGGCAAGTAGCTAATACTAAGCGTACTTCACCAGAAGTTAAACGTACAAGTACGTATTTACCTTCTTTACCAAGCACTTGAGCAGATGTACCAGCAGAACGAACTAATTGTCCACCACGACCTGGTTTAAGTTCGATGTTATGAACAACAGTACCTACTGGAATGTTCATTAATGGTAATGCGTTACCGATTTTAATGTCAGCTTCTGGGCCAGACATAACTTCCATACCTACTTCTAAATTTTTAGGAGCAAGGATGTAACGTTTTTCACCGTCAACGTAGTTAATTAATGCGATATTCGCAGAGCGGTTTGGATCGTATTCGATCGTAGCAACGCGTCCTGGAATCCCATCTTTGTTACGTTTGAAGTCGATGATACGGTATTGACGCTTGTGTCCGCCACCTTGGTGACGTACAGTGATTTTACCTTGGTTATTACGACCAGCCTTTTTCTTTAAAGGCGCAAGTAAAGATTTTTCCGGTCTATCAGTCGTGATTTCAGCGAAATCATTAGTTGTCATGTTACGACGACCGTTAGTAGTTGGATTATACTTTTTAATTGCCATCTCAATTTCCCTCCTTCTTTAGTAAGAATTAAACACCTTGGAAGATTTCGATTTCTTTGCTGTCAGCTGTTAGCTTAACGATTGCTTTACGACGACGGTTAGTAAAACCAGCGTGACGACCAACGCGTTTAGCTTTCGGCTTGTAGTTCATGATGTTCACTTTCTCTACTTCAACACCAAAGATCGCTTCTACAGCGTCTTTAACTTCTGTTTTATTAGCTTTAACGTCCACATCGAACGTGTATTTTTTTTCAGCCATCATTTCCATAGAACGTTCAGTGATAACTGGGCGCTTAATGATATCACGAGGATCTCTCATTATGCAAGCACCTCCTCTACTTTTTCCACTGCCGCTTTTGTCATGATTAGCTTATCATGATGAAGCACGTCTAAAACGTTTACGCCATCAGCAGTGATTACTGTTACTCCAGGGATATTGCGAGCAGATAACTCAACTGCTTCATTTACATCAGCAGTTACGATAAGAGCTTTCTTCTCAACAGCTAATCCTTTAAGTACTGCTACCATGTCTTTTGTTTTTGGTGCATTTAACACTAAGTCTTCAAGAACTACAATGTTGTTCTCTACTACTTTAGTAGCTAATGCAGATTTAATAGCTAAGCGACGAACTTTCTTAGGAAGTTTGTAAGCATAGCTTCTTGGTGTAGGTCCGAATACCGTACCACCACCACGCCATTGAGGAGAGCGGATAGAACCTTGACGAGCACGTCCAGTTCCTTTTTGACGCCATGGTTTACGACCACCACCGCTTACTTCAGAGCGATTTTTTACTTTATGTGTACCTTGACGTAAAGATGCACGTTGCATCACTACAGCCTCGAAAAGTACAGCTTCATTTGGTTCGATGCCGAAAATAGCTTCAGCTAATTCGATTTCACCAACCTGAGAACCAGTTTGGTTATATACAGTAACTTTTGGCATTGGAATTCCTCCTTCCTATAGTGAATTATTTGCTAGCCTTCACAGCGCCTTGAACAACTACAAGAGATTTCTTAGCACCTGGAACGTTACCTTTAATTAATAATAAGTTGCGTTCAACGTCAACTTGAACAATTTCAAGGTTTTGAATTGTGATTTGGTCTCCACCCATACGTCCAGCAAGTTTTTTACCTTTAAATACACGGTTCGGAGCAACAGGTCCCATTGAACCAGGACGACGATGGTAACGAGAACCGTGAGACATAGGTCCACGAGATTGTCCGTGGCGTTTAATAGCACCTTGGAAACCTTTACCTTTAGAAATACCTGTTACGTCTACAGTTTCACCTGCAGCAAAAACTTCTACTTTTACCTCTTGACCAACCTCTAATCCGTCCACGTCTGCATCGCGGATTTCGCGAATGAAGCGCTTAGGAGCAGTAGATGCTTTAGCAACGTGACCTTGTTCAGGTTTGTTAGCTAATTTTTCACGTTTATCTTCGAAACCTAACTGAATTGCGTTGTAGCCATCAGTTTCAGTTGTCTTCTTTTGAAGAACAACGTTTGGAGTCGCTTCGATTACTGTTACAGGAATTAGCTCACCGTTTTCAGCAAATACTTGAGTCATACCGATCTTTCTTCCTAAGATTCCTTTGGTCATGAGTTACACCTCCTACATTTTTAAGTTATATGAATTATAGTTTAATTTCGATATCTACACCAGATGGTAAGTCTAAACGCATTAGTGAATCTACTGTTTGTGGAGTAGGGCTCACAATGTCGATTAGACGTTTGTGCGTGCGCATTTCGAATTGCTCACGAGAATCTTTGTACTTATGAACAGCACGAAGAATTGTATAAACAGTTTTTTCAGTTGGTAATGGGATCGGACCAGAAACTGTTGCCCCAGAACGTTTAGCTGTTTCTACAATTTTCTCAGCTGACTGATCAAGAATACGGTGATCGTAAGCTTTTAAACGGATACGAATTTTTTCTTTTGCCATTATTTTCCCTCCTTCGTTCGCCTATTTCTAAAATAGACCTTCTCCATGGAAATTTCCTCACACCTTGCCATGGCAAAGCGGCCGGGTGTGTCAGCAACCTTCCACTTCATCGCAGTCAAAGACCAACATTGTCTATTATACAATGTTTTTTGTCTAGATGCAAGCATATTTTTGTTTACATCAGCTTTTCTCTACTTTTGCTATTATACATGGCACTTTCAAGAATTTCAAGTTTTCATCTACCGTAAATCATTTTACACTTTTTGGATGTTTTATTTTTACTTTATATATTATAGAAGAAACTCGTCACAATCTACATTTACCTCCTGTTTATACAGCAAAAAAACCCAAGGGAAATCCCCCTTGGGTTTTTATTATTTATAGTTGAGACTATTCGATGATAGAAGCAACTACACCAGCACCTACAGTACGTCCGCCTTCACGGATAGAGAACTTAGTTCCCTCTTCTACTGCTACAGGAGCGATAAGTTCAACAGTCATTTCAACGTTGTCGCCAGGCATTACCATTTCAGTACCTTCTGGTAATTGGATGATACCAGTTACGTCAGTTGTACGGAAATAGAATTGTGGGCGGTAGTTAGCGAAGAATGGAGTGTGACGTCCACCTTCTTCTTTAGATAAAACGTAAACTTCAGCTTTGAATTTAGCGTGAGCTTTTACAGAGCCTGGTTTAGCAAGAACTTGTCCACGTTGGATGTCTTCACGAGCAACCCCACGAAGTAGAGCACCGATGTTGTCACCAGCTTCAGCTTGGTCAAGAAGCTTACGGAACATTTCTACACCTGTTACAGTTGTAGAAGCAGTTTCTTCAGCAAGACCGATGATTTCTACTACGTCACCAACTTTAACTACACCGCGCTCTACGCGACCAGTAGCAACTGTACCACGACCTGTGATAGAGAATACATCCTCTACAGGCATTAAGAATGGTTTGTCAGTTTCACGTTCTGGAGTTGGGATGTAAGCATCAACTTCAGCCATTAACTCAACGATTTTAGCTTCCCACTCAGCATCTCCTTCAAGAGCTTTAAGAGCAGAACCTTTAACTACAGGGATGTCATCTCCTGGGAATTCGTATTCAGATAATAGATCACGAACTTCCATTTCTACTAATTCTAGTAATTCTTCGTCGTCTACCATGTCGCATTTGTTTAAGAATACAACGATGTAAGGTACACCTACTTGACGAGAAAGAAGGATGTGCTCACGAGTTTGTGGCATTGGACCATCAGCAGCAGATACTACTAAGATACCGCCGTCCATTTGAGCAGCACCAGTGATCATGTTTTTAACATAGTCAGCGTGTCCTGGGCAGTCAACGTGTGCATAGTGACGAGTTTCAGTTTCGTACTCAACGTGTGCAGTTGAGATTGTGATACCGCGCTCTCTTTCTTCTGGAGCAGCGTCGATTTGATCGTATCCGCGTGCTTCAGCACCACCAGCTTTTGCAAGAACTGTAGTGATTGCAGCAGTTAATGTAGTTTTACCATGGTCAACGTGGCCAATTGTACCAATGTTAACATGGGGTTTTGAACGTTCGAATTTTTCTTTAGCCATTCTAAAATCCTCCTTAATGGTATCTTCAAATTTATATTTTAGGCTAGAAAGTGAGAATTAGAGCCTCACTTTCTAAGCTTACATAAGTAGTTATACTTGAACAATTGATAAAAATCAATTATTCACCTTTATTTTTTTTGATAATCTCTTCAGAGATTGAACGTGGAACTTCTTCATAATGGTCAAATACCATAGAGAATGTTCCGCGACCTTGTGTATTAGAACGTAATGCTGTCGCATAACCGAACATTTCAGAAAGTGGAACCATTGCGCGAACAACTTGTGCGTTACCGCGAGCTTCCATACCTTCTACACGTCCACGACGAGAAGTTACGTCACCCATGATGTCTCCCATGTATTCTTCTGGGATTACAACTTCAACTTTCATCATTGGCTCAAGGATTACTGGGTTACACTTAGAAACAGCTGCTTTAAGTGCCATAGATGCAGCAATTTTGAACGCCATTTCAGATGAGTCAACATCATGATAAGATCCGTCAACTAATGCAGCTTTAACGTCAATTACAGGATATCCTGCAAGCACACCGTTTTGAAGCGCATCTTCAAGACCTGCTTGTACAGCTGGGATGTATTCACGTGGAACTACACCGCCGACAATCTTGTTCTCGAATTCGAATCCTTTTCCTTCTTCGTTAGGTTCAAACTCAATCCAAACGTGACCGAATTGTCCACGACCACCAGATTGACGAGCGAACTTACCTTCAACTTTCGCTGCAGCGCGGAAAGTCTCACGGTATGCTACTTGAGGAGCACCAACGTTAGCTTCTACTTTGAACTCGCGACGTAGACGGTCAACGATGATATCAAGGTGAAGTTCACCCATACCAGCGATGATTGTTTGTCCAGTCTCTTGATCAGTATGAGCACGGAATGTTGGATCTTCTTCAGAAAGTTTTGCTAATGCTGTACCCATTTTATCTTGGTCAGCTTTAGACTTAGGTTCGATAGCTACAGAGATAACTGGTTCTGGGAATTCCATAGACTCTAGGATAACAAGGTTTTTCTCGTCACATAGAGTGTCACCAGTTGTAGTATCTTTAAGACCTACAGCAGCAGCGATGTCACCAGCGTAAACTGTTGAAATCTCTTCACGGCTGTTTGCGTGCATTTGTAGGATACGACCTACACGCTCACGTTTACCTTTTGTTGAGTTTTTCACGTAAGATCCAGAGTTTAATGTACCAGAGTACACACGGAAGAACGTTAATTTACCAACATAAGGGTCAGTCATAATTTTGAACGCTAGAGCTGAGAATGGCTCTTCGTCGCTAGAATGACGTTCTACTTCTTCATCTGTATCAGGAACGATACCTTTGATTGCAGGTACGTCTAATGGAGATGGTAAGTAGTCAATAACTGCGTCAAGCATCAATTGAACACCTTTGTTCTTGAATGCAGATCCACAGATTACTGGGAAGAATTCTACAGAAGTTGTAGCTTTACGGATAGCCGCTTTAAGCTCTTCTTTAGAGATTTCTTCACCCTCTAAATATTTCATCATTAATTCCTCATCAAGTTCTGCAACCGCTTCAATAAGCTTTCCACGGTATTCAGCAGCTAGTTCTTGATGCTCTTCAGGAATTTCAATACGCTCAATATCAGTTCCTAGGTCGTTTGCATACATGTATGCGCACTCTTCAACTAGGTCAATGATACCATTGAACTCATCTTCAGCACCGATTGGTAATTGAAGTGGATGAGCATTAGCTTGTAGACGATCATGAAGTGTACCTACAGAATATAAGAAGTCTGCACCGATTTTGTCCATTTTGTTAACGAACACAATACGTGGTACACCATAAGTAGTAGCCTGACGCCAAACAGTTTCTGTTTGTGGTTCAACACCAGATTGTGCATCAAGTACTGCTACAGCGCCATCAAGTACGCGTAAAGAACGCTCTACCTCTACAGTGAAGTCTACGTGTCCTGGAGTGTCAATAATGTTTACACGATGACCTTTCCATTGAGCAGTAGTTGCTGCAGACGTAATCGTAATTCCACGCTCTTGTTCTTGCTCCATCCAGTCCATTTGAGATGCACCTTCATGAGTTTCACCAATTTTGTGAATACGTCCTGTATAGTACAAGATACGCTCAGTAGCTGTTGTTTTACCAGCATCAATATGAGCCATAATACCAATATTACGAGTGTTTTCTAAGGAGAACTCTCTAGTCATATGGTGTCTTTCTCCTTCCTTTTATGGATTGGATTATTTTATTTAAAGTAGCAAAAAAGCCACTTTATTTTGTTACATATGTCAGTATATCCAGTACCCTCATTATGTAAAACGAGCGCCCATTGAAAGGGAGAGGAACTCTCCCCTCTCCATACTTCCATAAGCGACAAATAAAGCGGTTTATGCTTACATTTATTTTACGTTGAATCCTACCAACGGTAATGAGCAAACGCTTTGTTAGCTTCTGCCATTTTGTGAGTGTCTTCGCGCTTCTTAACAGATGCACCAGTGTTATTAGCTGCATCTAAAATTTCATTAGCAAGACGCTCTTCCATAGTTTTTTCACCACGAAGACGAGCGTAGTTTACTAACCAACGAAGACCTAAAGTTGTACGGCGTTCTGGACGAACCTCAACTGGAACTTGGTAGTTAGCACCACCAACACGACGAGCACGTACTTCAAGAACAGGCATGATGTTCTTAAGAGCTTGCTCGAATACTTCCATTGGTTCTTTACCAGTACGTTCACGAACGATATCGAACGCATTATAAAGAATTGTTTGAGATTTACCTTTTTTACCGTCAACCATCATTTTGTTGATTAAGCGTGTTACAAGTTTAGAATTGTACATTGGATCTGGTAACACGTCACGTTTCGCAACAGGTCCTTTACGAGGCATATTGAGTTCCTCCTTTCAGTTCATTTTTATTATTTCTTAGCTGCTTTTGGTTTTTTAGTACCGTATTTAGAACGGCCTTGCATACGTTTGTCAACACCAGCTGTGTCAAGCGCACCACGAACGATGTGGTAACGTACCCCTGGTAAGTCTTTTACACGACCACCGCGAATTAATACTACGCTGTGCTCTTGTAAGTTATGGCCGATACCTGGGATGTATGCAGTTACCTCAATACCATTTGTTAAACGTACACGAGCATATTTACGTAAAGCTGAGTTTGGTTTCTTTGGAGTCATTGTACCAACACGAGTACATACACCACGTTTTTGAGGTGCAGAGATATCAGTTGATTTTTTCTTTAAAGAGTTGAAACCTTTGTTTAACGCAGGTGATTTAGATTTCCATACTTTATCAGTACGACCTTTTCTCACTAATTGGTTAATAGTAGGCATTAAATTATCCTCCCTTCGCATGTTTGTATGACCACATATCCAGGTGGTTCATTATTAGTTGAAAACAAAGTTTTTGCGAGCGGGAGCAAATGCCCCCCTCTCACAAAAACAGTTTTAACTTATTATTCCTATTGCTGAAGCTCCCACTTGAATCCCTGAAACTCTTCCGAGTTCGCGAATGGATTCAACTTTTGTTACGGGTATGTTATGTTGCAGTGCAGCCTGAGTGATAACATGGGTTAACCGCATGTCAGCATCTTCCGCAACGACAACCTCTTTAACTATACCATTTTTGATTGCTTTCAACGTTCGTTTATGACCAACGATAACATTTTCCGCATTTGATACTTTTTGATAAGACATATACATATCCTCCAAAGCATCGTTCAGGAGCAACCTTGCTTATATTAACATTTTGACTCATACAATGTCAACTAGGATTATCCGTTTTTATACAAAATTCATACCGGAAAATTTTACTGTTCTACGTAAATTTCATCGTTTTCTACATTCGTATCGTCTTGCACTGTTTTTACAAGATCTACTTTGCGATAACGATTCATACCTGTTCCAGCCGGAACAAGCTTACCGATAATAACGTTCTCTTTTAATCCTAGAAGCTCATCGCGTTTGCCTTTAATTGCGGCATCTGTTAGAACACGAGTTGTTTCTTGGAACGAAGCTGCAGATAAGAATGAATCTGTTTCAAGTGAAGCTTTCGTAATACCAAGAAGAACCGGTCTAGCTGTTGCTGGTTGTTTACCTTCTAATAATACTTTTACGTTTGCATCAGTAAATTGGTGAATATCTAGCAACGTTCCTGGTAATACATCCGTGTCACCCGCATCGATTACACGAACTTTACGAAGCATTTGACGAACCATTACCTCTACGTGTTTGTCGCCAATTTCTACCCCTTGCATACGGTATACTTTTTGAACTTCACGTAGTAAGTATTCTTGAACTGCTGTAATGTCCGTTACTTTTAGTAATTCTTTCGGATCAATAGAACCTTCTGTTAACTCTTGTCCGTGACTAATCTCTTGGCCTGGAGTTACTTTCAGACGAGCGCCGTAAGGAATTGCATATGTGCGAGTTTCTACTGCACCTTGTACAACTACCTCTTGACGATCTTTCACATCGTTGATCGTTACAACAACACCGTCGATTTCGCTGATAACCGCTTGACCTTTCGGATTACGAGCTTCGAAGATCTCTTGGATACGAGGTAAACCTTGTGTGATATCGTCTCCGGCAACCCCACCTGTATGGAACGTACGCATCGTTAACTGTGTACCTGGCTCACCGATAGATTGAGCTGCGATAATACCTACCGCTTCCCCTACTTCTACGTCTGTACCAGTAGCTAAGTTACGGCCGTAACATTTCTTACATACGCCGTGGCGAGTATTACATGTAAATGCTGAACGGATGTGTACTGTTTCCACACCTGCATTTTCAATAGCACGAGCGATATCTTCAGTAATTAATTCATTTTCACGAATCAACACTTCACCTGTTTCAGGATGTTTTACAGTTTTTCTTGCAAAACGTCCTACAAGACGGTCGTATAATGACTCAATAACTTCATTGCCCTCTTTAATCGCACCGATTAATAGACCACGATCTGTTCCACAATCGTCTTCACGAACGATAACATCTTGTGCAACATCTACAAGACGACGTGTTAAGTAACCAGAATCGGCAGTCTTAAGCGCTGTATCGGCAAGACCCTTACGCGCACCGTGTGTAGAGATGAAGTATTCAAGTACCGTTAGACCTTCACGGAAACTTGATTTGATTGGAAGCTCAATGATACGACCAGATGGGTTAGCCATCAAACCACGCATACCAGCAAGCTGAGTGAAGTTCGATGCGTTACCACGGGCACCAGAGTCACTCATCATGAAGATTGGGTTGCGCTTATCTAAGGATTTCATCAATTTTCCTTGGATAACATCTTTTGCATTACTCCAGATAGAGATAACGCGATCGTAACGTTCTTCTTCTGTAATCAAACCGCGACGGAATTGTTTAATTACTTTATCTACTTTTGCTTGTGCTTCATGAAGAATTTCATCTTTCTCACCTAATACAAGGATATCTGCTACCCCAACTGTAATACCAGCTTTTGTAGAGTATTTAAATCCTAAGTCTTTCATGCGGTCAAGCATACGAGATGTTTCTGTAATTTTGAAACGTTTAAATACTTCCGCAATGATATTACCAAGGATTTTCTTGTTAAATGGTGCTACTTCTTCACGGCTAGCAATAACTTCTTTTATATTCGCACCTTTATCAACGAAATATTTCGCAGGTGTTTCTTTTTCAAGATTTGATTTTGTTGGTTCGTTAATATAAGGGAACGACTTTGGTAAGATTTCGTTAAATATTAATTTACCAACAGTTGTTAATAGAAGCTTGCCTTTTTGTTCTTCTGTAAATGTCTCGTTGTTGTTCACTGAACTTGCAGGAACAGCAATACGAGTATGAAGATGAACATACCCATTTTGGTATGCAAGCAATGCTTCGTTTGTATCTTTGAACACCATACCTTCACCAATTGCACCTGCGCGCTCAAGTGTTAAGTAGTAGTTACCTAATACCATATCCTGAGATGGTGTAACAACTGGTTTCCCGTCTTTCGGGTTCAAAATGTTTTGTGCAGCTAACATAAGAAGACGAGCTTCTGCTTGTGCTTCTGATGATAGCGGAACGTGAACCGCCATTTGGTCACCGTCAAAGTCCGCATTGTATGCTGTACATACAAGTGGATGAAGACGAATTGCGCGCCCTTCTACTAATGTAGGTTCGAACGCTTGAATACCAAGACGGTGAAGCGTTGGGGCACGGTTTAGAAGTACTGGGTGTTCTTTAATAACTGACTCTAAAACATCCCAAACTTCAGGTTGTACACGCTCAATTTTACGTTTTGCACTCTTAATGTTATGTGCTAATCCTTTTTCCACTAGTTCTTTCATTACGAAAGGTTTAAATAGTTCTAGCGCCATTTCTTTTGGTAATCCACATTGATACATTTTTAAGTTCGGTCCTACAACGATAACAGAACGACCAGAGTAGTCAACACGTTTACCAAGTAAGTTTTGACGGAAACGTCCTTGTTTACCTTTCAGCATGTGAGATAGTGATTTTAACGGACGGTTACCCGGTCCAGTAACTGGGCGACCACGGCGACCGTTATCGATTAATGCATCTACAGCTTCTTGCAACATACGTTTTTCGTTTTGAACAATAATGCTTGGTGCACCTAGGTCCAATAAACGTTTTAAACGATTGTTACGGTTAATAACACGACGATATAAATCGTTTAAGTCAGAAGTTGCAAAACGTCCACCATCTAACTGTACCATTGGGCGTAATTCTGGCGGAATAACCGGAAGAACATCTAAGATCATCCAAGATGGTTTATTTCCAGAGTTACGGAATGATTCCAATACTTCTAGACGTTTAATAGCACGAGTACGACGTTGTCCTTGTGCTGTTTTTAATTCCTCTTTTAAGAAGTCTACTTCTTTATCTAAATCGATATCTTGTAGTAACTTCTTAATTGCTTCTGCACCCATAGCAGCTTGGAATGTGTTTCCATATCGATCGCGATATGCACGGTATTCTTTTTCAGAAAGCAATTGCTTCTTATCAAGTGGTGTATCTCCACTTTCTGTTACAACATAAGAAGCGAAATAAATTACTTCTTCAAGCGCGCGAGGGGACATGTCTAAGACAAGTCCCATGCGGCTCGGGATACCTTTGAAATACCAAATATGAGATACAGGAGCAGCTAATTCGATATGACCCATACGTTCACGACGAACTTTCGCACGCGTTACTTCAACACCACATCGATCACAGACTACACCTTTATAACGTACGCGTTTATATTTTCCACAGTGACATTCCCAGTCCTTTTGGGGCCCGAAAATGCGCTCACAGAACAAGCCATCTTTTTCGGGTTTTAACGTACGATAGTTAATTGTTTCAGGTTTCTTAACTTCACCGTATGACCAAGAACGAATCTTGTCAGGCGAAGCAAGTCCAATCTTCATATATTCAAAGTTATTTACATCTATCAAGGGGCCTACCTCCCTTTTAGTCTACAGGTTATCCCAATTATTCCTTAGTTGCCTCAACTTCGATATTTAATTTATCTGCGGATTGATGATCATCATCATCTTCTGTATCACGCATTTCAATTTCCGTATCGTCGCTAGACATCATTTTAACGTCCATACCTAAACTTTGCAGTTCTTTAATCAATACTTTGAATGATTCTGGAACGCCTGGTTCTGGAACATTTTCACCTTTCACAATCGCTTCGTATGTCTTAACGCGACCGACAACATCATCAGACTTCACAGTTAAGATTTCTTGAAGAGTATAAGCAGCACCGTAAGCTTCAAGTGCCCAAACCTCCATCTCACCGAAACGTTGTCCACCGAACTGTGCTTTACCTCCAAGAGGTTGTTGCGTTACAAGTGAGTATGGTCCAGTAGAACGAGCGTGAAGTTTATCGTCAACCATGTGTGCAAGTTTAATCATGTACATGACACCAACAGATACACGGTTATCGAATGGCTCACCAGTACGTCCGTCGTACAGGATTGTCTTCGCATCATTCGCCATACCAGCTTCTTCAATTGTACCCCATACATCTTCCTCACGAGCACCATCGAATACTGGTGTTGCAACATGAATACCTAGATATCTAGCTGCCATACCAAGGTGAAGCTCTAACACCTGACCGATATTCATACGAGATGGTACCCCTAATGGGTTAAGCATGATATCGATTGGTGTACCGTCTGGTAAGAATGGCATATCTTCTTCCGGTAAAATACGGGAGATAACCCCTTTGTTACCATGACGACCGGCCATTTTGTCACCTTCAGAAATTTTACGTTTTTGAACGATATATACACGAACCAATTGATTTACACCTGGTGGTAATTCGTCACCGTCTTCACGGTTAAACACTTTTACATCCAGGATAATACCGCCACCACCGTGTGGTACACGTAGTGATGTATCACGTACTTCACGCGCTTTCTCACCGAAGATTGCGTGTAATAAACGTTCTTCTGCTGTTAATTCTGTTACACCTTTTGGTGTTACTTTACCAACAAGTAGATCTCCGTCTTTTACTTCCGCACCGATGCGAATAATACCGCGCTCGTCAAGGTTACGAAGTGCATCTTCCCCAACGTTCGGGATATCACGCGTAATTTCTTCTGGTCCTAATTTTGTATCACGAGCTTCTGATTCATACTCTTCAATATGAATAGAAGTATACACATCATCTTTTACAAGGCGCTCACTCATAATGATCGCATCCTCGTAGTTATAACCATCCCATGTCATAAAGCCAACAAGCACGTTACGTCCAAGTGCAAGCTCACCTTTTTCCATAGAAGGACCATCCGCAAGGATTTCACCTTTTACAACTTCATCGCCAACACTTACGATTGGACGTTGGTTGTAGCAAGTTCCTTGGTTAGAACGGATGAATTTCAACATCTTATAGCGATCTAAGTCGCCTTTTACTTTTTGACCGTCAATTTCTACATAACGACGCACCCAAACTTCACGTGCTTCAACGCGTTCAACAATACCAGGATGTTTACAGATTACTGCAGCACCCGAGTCTTTCGCTGACACATACTCCATACCTGTACCTACAATCGGAGATTCCGGATTCATTAACGGAACCGCCTGACGTTGCATGTTGGCACCCATAAGTGCACGGTTAGAGTCGTCATTTTCTAAGAACGGAATACAAGCTGTCGCTGCAGACACTACTTGTTTTGGAGATACATCCATGTAGTCGATGCGCTCTTTATTTGTAACAATGTTTTCACCGCGGAAACGAGCTACGATATCATCATCAAGGAATTCACCTTCTGGAGATAATTTCATATTCGCTTGGGCTACAACATAGTTATCTTCTTCATCGGCTGTTAAGTAATCAACATGCTCTGTTACACGACCAGTTTCTGGATCAACACGACGATATGGTGTTTCAATGAAACCAAACTCATTTACTTTCGCAAATGAAGATAATGAGTTAATCAAACCGATGTTTGGTCCCTCTGGCGTTTCAATCGGACACATACGACCGTAGTGAGAATAGTGAACATCACGCACTTCAAAGCCTGCGCGCTCACGCGTTAAACCACCAGGTCCTAATGCAGATAATCTTCGTTTATGTGTTAACTCTGCCAATGGGTTTGTTTGATCCATGAACTGAGATAACTGAGAGCTTCCGAAGAACTCTTTAATAGATGCAATAACCGGACGAATGTTAATTAACGCTTGCGGTGTAATTGCATTTGTATCTTGAATCGACATTCTCTCACGAACAACACGTTCCATACGAGAAAGACCGATACGGAATTGGTTTTGTAATAACTCTCCTACAGAACGTAGACGACGGTTACCTAAATGGTCGATATCGTCTGTATCCCCTACTTTATATAGTAAGTTAAAGAAGTAGCTAATAGAAGCAAGAATATCACCTGGTGTAATGTGTTTCACATCACGAGTAATATTTGCATTCCCAATTACATTAATAACGCGTTCGCCTTCTGAATCTGGAGCATAAATCTTAATAGATTGCAGCTCAACATCGCCTTCTACCACTCCGCCCATCGGCTTCGCTGTTTTGAATCCAATGTTCTTCTCTAAGTTAGGTAAAATGCGATCAAGTGTACGGCGATCTAAAACTGTTCCCTCTGCCGCTAAAATCTCTCCGGTTTCTGGATCTACTAATGTTTCAGCTAAGCGTTGGTTAAACAGTCTGTTTTTAATGTGTAATTTTTTGTTGATCTTATAGCGACCTACATTTGCTAAATCGTAGCGCTTTGGATCAAAGAAGCGAGAAACAAGCAAGCTTTTCGCGTTTTCCACTGTTGGTGGTTCACCTGGGCGTAAACGCTCATAAATTTCAAGCAACGCTTTTTCAGTGCTATCTGTGTTATCTTTTTCTAACGTATTGCTTAAGTATTCATTATCACCTAAAAGCTCGGTGATTTCTTGATCAGAGCCAAACCCTAATGCGCGTAACAAAACAGTTACAGGAAGCTTACGGGTACGGTCAATACGTACATATACAACATCCTTAGCATCTGTTTCATACTCTAACCAAGCTCCGCGGTTTGGAATTACAGTAGCAGTAAAACCACGTTTTCCGTTTTTATCCACTTTGCCACTATAGTATACGCTTGGAGAGCGAACTAACTGGGAAACGATAACACGTTCTGCACCGTTAATTACGAATGTTCCTGTCTCTGTCATGAGTGGGAAATCTCCCATGAACACATCTTGCTCTTTTACTTCACCAGTTTCTTTGTTGATTAGACGAACTTTCACACGAAGTGGTGCTGCATACGTCACATCACGCTCTTTACATTCTTCTACAGAGTATTTAGGCTCACCTAAGCTGTAGTCGATAAATTCAAGCGATAGATTTCCCGTAAAGTCTTCGATCGGAGAAATGTCTTGGAACATTTCTCGCAAACCCTCATCAAGAAACCACTGATAAGAAGAGGTTTGAATTTCGATAAGATTTGGTAACTCTAATACTTCACTAATACGGGCATAACTTCTTCGTTGGCGGTGGCGTCCGTATTGAACTAGTTGACCTGTCAACTGCTTCACCCCTCAAATCATGAGTATTATAAATGCACAAAAAAATTTGTGCAAAATCACAAATAAATATAGCTAACGCTAGTAGCGTAGCTTTTTCTCTCAAAGATAGATACGTTGAGTCTTTCCATCTGTTCAAAAAAGAAAAATGGCTTCTATAAGAAAACCATCACTCTATTTCATGATTTACTGATTTTACTATCTTTTCCAAGAGAAACAAAAATATACATTTTTCTCAACGTAGAAAATCATATATTGGCATTGTATAATGTTAACATAGCCCCAAAAAACCGTCAACGTTTTTTTGATTTTATGATATAATATCCTTTTTTCTTTTCAACAATCTCAACTTCAGCAAACGTTTCTTCTAGTTTTTTGAGCGCGGATGGTGCACCTTGTTTCTTTTGAATCACAATCCAAAGTTCTCCTCCTGGCACTAGATGATCGAAAGCTTTTCCTAAAATTTCATGCACGATATGCTTACCAGCACGAATTGGAGGATTGGATAGAATCGCGGCATATTGGCCATCTACCTTTTCATAGACATTGCTTTGGAAAATTCGAATATTCTCCACGTTATTGTTAGCAGCATTTTCTTTCGCAAGCTCAAGCGCCCTTTCATTTACATCTACCATGTGAACGCGGCGCCCTCGAAACTCTTTTGCTAACGACAAACCAATCGGTCCGTACCCACATCCAACATCTAATATATCCCCGTCGATATCCGGCATTTGAAATGCTTCAATTAAAAGACGAGATCCAAAGTCCACCTCGTTTTTCGAAAATACCCCACGGTCAGATAAAAAAACAAATTGCGATCCTCTTAGTGTAAATTCCCACCGCTTACGATCACTTTTACTCGAAGGGTCATTAGAAAAATAATGGTCTGCCATTTGGTCACCTCTTTTCTTTACAGTTAAAAAAAAAGCTCGCATGAGAGCGAGCTTTTTTAAAGCTTCAAAAGTTAATTACTTAACTTCTACAGCAGCGCCAACTTCTTCAAGTTTAGCTTTGATTTCTTCAGCTTCTTCTTTAGAAGCGCCTTCTTTGATTACTTTTGGAGTGTTGTCAACTAATTCTTTAGCTTCTTTTAAGCCAAGACCAGTGATTTCACGAACAACTTTGATAACTTTGATTTTTTGTGCACCAGCGTTAGCTAGTTCAACATCAAATTCAGTTTTCTCAGCAGCAGCTTCACCAGCGCCACCAACAACAGCTACAGGAGCAGCAGCAGTTACGCCGAATTCTTCCTCGATAGCTTTTACTAAGTCGTTAAGTTCTAATACAGTCATAGATTTAACTGCTTCAATGATTTGTTCTTTAGTCATTGTAAATATCCTCCCTTAAATAGGTTTGTATTGTTTTATCGATAACACGTAATTATCTTTTAAAAAATTAAGCGCCTTGCTCTTCCTTTTGTTCTGCAACTGCTTTAGTAGCAAGTGCAAGGTTACGGATTGGAGCTTGAAGAACGCTAAGAAGCATAGAAAGTAAGCCTTCACGAGATGGAAGAGTAGCGATTGCTTTAACCTCATCAAGTGTTACTAGTTTACCTTCGATTACGCCCGCTTTAATTTCTAAAGCTTCATGATCTTTAGCGAAGTCGTTTAATACTTTCGCAGGAGCAACTACATCCTCGTTACTGAACGCGATTGCGTTTGGTCCTGTTAAGAATTCATTTAACTCAGCCATTTCAACAGATTCTGCAGCACGACGAGTTAAAGAGTTTTTGTAAACTTTGAACTCAACGCCAGCCTCACGTAAGTTCTTACGTAATTCAGTTGCTTCAGATACTGTTAAACCACGGTAGTCAACAACGATTGTAGATTTACTTTCGCGAAGTTTATCAGCGATTTCAGTTACAACTTGTTGTTTCATTTCGATTGCTTTGCTCATATTATTACACCTCCTGTAGATTATATAGAAGATGTACCGAAAGTGCACTAAAAACCTCCATGCTAACTTGTAGACATGGAGGCATATAGTCACAGAAAAAAATTCCGTTTCGTATATTAACACCTAGGTAGGAAATTAAGCCAATTTGGCACCTACTGTCTACGGTACACTATTTAAATTCACAACATAAATGATTATATTAAATCTTCTTTATGAAGTCAACTTCCAATTTTTATACAAGTGTAGAAACATCTACGCGTACACCAGGTCCCATTGTAGAAGTAACTGTTACGTTCTTCATGTAAGTACCTTTTGCAGCAGCTGGTTTCGCTTTTAATAACGTGTCAGCAATTGTTTTGAAGTTTTCTACTAATTTTGCATCTTCGAAAGATACTTTACCAATTGGAACATGGATGTTACCAGCTTTATCAACGCGGTATTCAACTTTACCAGCTTTGATTTCGTTAACAGCTTTTGTTACATCGAAAGTAACTGTTCCAGTTTTAGGGTTTGGCATTAAACCTTTAGGTCCTAATACACGACCAAGTTTACCAACTTCACCCATCATGTCAGGAGTTGCTACTACTACATCAAAGTCGAACCAACCTTGTTGGATTTTGTTGATGTAATCAGCATCGCCTACGAAGTCAGCTCCAGCAGCTTCAGCTTCTTTTGCTTTTTCACCTTTAGCGAATACTAATACACGTTGTACTTTACCAGTACCGTGTGGAAGAACAACTGCACCACGAATTTGTTGGTCAGCTTTCTTAGGGTCAACACCTAAACGAAATGCAGCTTCTACAGTTGCATCAAATTTAGCTGTGTTTGTTTTCTTTACTAATTCTACTGCTTCTGTTGCAGAATAAGCAGTTGCACGTTCAACAAGCTTCGCAGCTTCTACGTACTTTTTACCTCTTTTAGCCATGTTTATTTCCTCCTTGAATGTGGTTTTAGCGGAATAACCTCCCACGTTTACGCCCTTATTCCAAGATTTTTCTTGAGGATGTGCGCCCATCCATTTATTTAAAAACGATACTCATTTACGATAATAAAGGTTGCGAATTGGACTTCCAGACCCGCAACCTTTTTTACAAAAAACAAATCGAATTAGTCTTCGATAACGATGCCCATACTGCGTGCAGTACCTTCAACCATACGCATTGCAGCTTCTACGCTAGCAGCGTTTAGGTCAGGCATTTTAGTTTCAGCGATTTCGCGTACTTTATCACGCTTAACAGTTGCCACTTTATTACGGTTTGGTTCACCAGAACCAGACTCGATACCAGCTACTTTCTTAAGAAGAACAGCAGCAGGAGGAGTTTTAGTAATGAAAGTGAATGAACGGTCTTCGAATACCGTAATTTCAACAGGAATGATAAGACCAGCTTGATCTGCTGTACGAGCGTTGAACTCTTTACAGAAGCCCATGATGTTAACACCCGCTTGTCCTAATGCTGGACCAACTGGTGGAGCTGGGTTAGCTTTACCTGCAGGAATTTGAAGTTTTACCATTTTAATTACCTTTTTAGCCACGAGACACACCTCCTTAAGTCCGTGATGTGGTCAATTGGACAATGATTTGCCCTCCCACTTCATCATTTTATCGATAACGATAAAATCTTTTCAAAAAACGCCTCCGTTACCGAAGACGTACTGACTTAAAAGATATTATCACTTTTTACAATTCATTTCAAGTTTCATTTTATAATTTTTCAATTTGATGGAAATCAAGCTCAACTGGTGTTTCACGACCAAACATGTCTACCAACACTCGTACTTTTTGTTTTTCCATATCGATTTCTTCAATTGCACCTGTATAATCCGCGAACGGTCCTTCGTTTACGCGTACCGTTTCATGAAGTTCAAAGTCGAAATCAACAACTTCATTATCCATTCCCATATGTTTCATAATGGTAACAACTTCCTCTTCTAATAGAGGAGATGGTTTCGAACCTGAACCAGAAGATCCAACAAACCCAGTTACACCTGGTGTGTTACGAACAACATACCAAGAATCATCAGTCATAATTAATTCGACTAACACATAACCTGGGAACACTTTTCTTTTTGTTAACTTTTCTTTTCCGTTTTTCATTTCTACTTCTACTTCTTCCGGAACAACAACACGGAAAATTTTATCTTGCATCCCCATTGATTCTACACGTTTCTCAAGGTTTGCTTTTACTTTATTTTCATAACCAGAATAAGTATGGACAACATACCAGCTTTTTTCCATTCATTTAGGACAAGCGTCCTTCCCTCCCTGACGTACATTTTTTTGCACAAATGAAAAAACCCGTTCATCGGGCTTTTACACAGTTCTTATAAATAACATTATATCATGGATAAGTGCTTCTTATTCAAGAATTAACCGAATTAAAGAAGAAATGCCCATATCAACCACTGCGAAAAAAATCGCAAAAAAGATAACTGTTGCAATAACAGTAGCTGTCGAACGGAGTAATTCATCTTTTTTAGGCCAACTTACTTTTTTCATCTCGCGACTTACATCACCGAAAAAGTTCGTTAAACGCATTTACGGGACCTCCAGTGCATTATTTCGATTATTTATTTTGTTTCCTTATGAACTGTATGCTTATTGCATGTTTTACAAAATTTCTTTATTTCAAGTCGCTCTACAGAGCTCATATCTTTCATTGTAGAGTAGTTACGATTTTTACACTCTTCACATGAGAGCACCACTTTTTTTCTCATTTGTTATACCAACCTTGTAACATTATGTCCCTAAAAATGTATCATACAATAAAAGGCAATGTCAATGACATGCCTTTTACTTAGATACAAAAAAAGGAAAGAAAGTACCTTTACATCATTTCGAATTTAAAGTTGTATTCTCTCTCATTTCCATATATCTTTCTAATTTCCGTTTTACACGTTGAAGAGCATTATCAATAGATTTCACATGTCTATTTAGTTGCTCAGATATTTCTTGATATGAACGGCCGTCTAAGTATAAAGAAAGTACTTTCCTCTCCAAATCGCTTAATAATTCAGATATTTTCAATTCTATGTCACTATATTCTTCCTGACTAATAATCATTTCTTCAGGATCTGTTACTTTTGCTTCTGAAATAACATCTAATAGCGTACGGTCAGATTCCTCATCGTAAATCGGTTTATCCAAAGAAACATACGAATTTAAAGGAATATGTTTTTGTCTTGTTGCAGTCTTAATAGCAGTAATAATTTGACGAGTAATACATAATTCAGCAAATGCTTTAAAAGAAGATAGCTTGTCCTCTTTATAATCACGAATCGCTTTAAAAAGCCCAATCATACCTTCTTGAACGATATCCTCTCGATCGGCACCTACTAAAAAATAAGATCTCGATTTTGCGCGAACAAAGTTTTTATACTTGTGTATTAAATATTCAAGAGCATCAATATTACCTTTTCGAACTAACTCAACGATTGCCTCATCCTCTAAATCGCGAAACGTAACGTTGCTAGTACTTACGAAGCCTGTTTCCACTCTGATCCCTCCGACCGCTATTTATTTAGAAATATTATACAGTAAGCGTTTAAAGAGCGTCAATGTCTCAACGCTCTCCTCGCCTTAATTTTTCTAATTTTTCTGTAACATCCTTGCTAAATATTGTTCGCATAGCTGGTTGTTTCTCTTTGGTCGCTTTCGTTTCATGACGCACCTGTTGTTCCATCGCCTGCACTTCTAACTCCAGTTCACGCGCTGACTTTCTAAGCGCCCCCTGTCCAAAGATAACCCATTGCTCCGTATAATCAGAAGTTGCAACATAGATTTGTGTATTAATATTACGAAGTTCGCTTGCCAACTGTTCGATCTTTTCATCAGCAGTTTGATTTTTTCTAGTAAAAATAACCTCAACACGCGATTGCTTCATCTTTTTCTCAATACCTTGAACTGTATAAGCATCAAACACAATCATTACTTTTGTTCCAGTGTACCCTTGATAATCTGCCATTTTATCAATTAATGCGTCCCTCGATGCTTGTAAATCTACATCCCTCAATTTCTTCAAGTCTTTCCAAGCCCCTATGATGTTGTAGCCATCAACGATTAAAATATCATTCATTTGTTACTTACCAATCTGGTGGCGTTTACGATATACCTCATACATTAACAGACTTGCAGCTACTGAAGCATTTAAGGATGTAACTTTACCGACCATAGGTAAATGAACTAGGAAATCACACTTTTGTCCAATGATACGGCTCATGCCTTTTCCTTCACTACCAATTACTAATCCAATCGGCATATTACCATCTAGATTACGATAATCAGTCTTCCCTTTAGCATCTGTACCAGCGATCCATAGACCGCGTTCCTTTAGCTCATCGATTGTACGAGATAAATTTGTCACTCGCACAACAGGAATATACTCAATCGCTCCTGTAGAGGCCTTTGCAACTGAAGCTGTCAGTCCAACAGATCGTCGCTTTGGAATAATAATACCGTGCGCTCCAGTTGCATCTGCGGTACGCATAATAGACCCCAGATTATGTGGATCTTCAATCTCATCTAAAATTAAAAAGAATGGCTCTTCATTACGTTTAGCAGCAACTTTGAATAAATCTTCTAATTCCGCATATTGATATGCTGCTACTTGAGCAATTACTCCTTGATGATTTCCTTCAACAAGTTGGTCTAATTTTTTCTTTGGGGCATATTGCAGAAGAATTTTATTCTCTTTTGCTAATGCTACGACAATTTGAATTTGTCCTTTAGCAGCACCTTCTGCCACCCAAATCTTATTAATATCTCGTCCCGATCGCAATGCTTCAATAACGGGATTACGTCCAATAATGTATTCGCTACTCATGACAATTTGCCTCCTTCCGTTCCTTCTAACACATGAATCGCCTTATTTACAATTTCCTCTAATCTTTCACGATTGTGTAGTAAATAATGATAACCAATCACCGCTTCAAAAGCTGTGCTATGACGATATGTTTGTACGTCTGTATTTTTCGGAACAGTACCTGAATTTGCATTACGCCCTCTTCTTAATACTGCTTCTTCTTCCTCAGTTAAAAAATTCGTTTCTAATAAATGATAAACTACTTTCGCTTGCGCTTTTGCAGAAACAAAGCTCGTCCCTAATCGATGTAGCTGGTTGGGACGAACTGTTCCTTTTTGAAGAAGGTGATGGCGGATATATTGTTCATACACCGCATCACCCATGTAGGCTAACGCCAAACTGTTTAATTGCTTTGCATCAATCATACTTATCCTCTTTTCCATCTTGTACCTTGAGCGGTATCTTCTAAAATAATATTGCGTTCTTTTAAGTCATCACGGATTTTATCAGCTAATGCAAAATCACGATTTTTACGAGCTTCAATACGCTTTTGAATGAGCGCTTCAATTTCTTTATCAAGTAATTCTTCTTTCGTAAACACTAATCCTAAAATACTAAACAACATTTCAAGTTGGTTGATATACGCTTCAATAACAACTTTTGACGTATGCTCTTCTAATAAATATTGATTTGCATGGTTTGCTAAGTTATACAACTCTGTTATTGCATTTGCTGTATTAAAGTCATCATCCATTGCCGCCTCAAATGCAGATTGGAATTCCTTCATTTCAGCTAACCATTTCTCATTATGATCTGTTAAATCCGTACTGCTTTCTATACGATGCTTTAAGTTTCGATAAGTCGTTTTAATTCTTTCTAATCCATTATTTGTACTTTGTAATAGCTCTTCACTAAAGTTAATTGGATGACGATAATGTACAGATAGCATAAAGAATCGAATTAATTGCGGATCATATTGCTTAATAATATCGTGAACAAGAATAAAATTCCCTAACGATTTAGACATTTTCTCATTGTTAATATTAATATAACCATTATGCATCCAGTAGCGTGCAAATGGTTTTCCAGTTAAAGCTTCTGATTGCGCAATTTCATTTTCATGATGCGGGAATGATAAATCTTGCCCACCAGCATGAATATCAATTGAATCTCCTAAATATTTTCTTGCCATTGCAGAGCATTCAATATGCCAACCCGGGCGTCCTTTTCCCCAAGGGCTTTCCCAGAAGATTTCTCCTTCTTTCGCTGCCTTCCATAAAGCAAAATCGAGTGGGTCTTGTTTCTTTTCCCCCACTTCAATACGTGCGCCATGACGTAAATCTTCAATTGCTTGATGCGATAACTTACCGTATCCTTCAAACTCTTTTGTTCTGTAATATACATCGCCCTCAGATTCATATGCATACCCTTTATTCACAAGCTCTTGAATAAACTCAATAATGATATCCATATTTTCTGTTACTCGTGGATGAACCGTTGCATGTTTGCAACCAAGTGCCGTTACATCCTCGAAGTACGCTTCGATAAAACGCTCTGCAATTGTTGGGACATCTTCTCCAAGTTCATTTGCAGCCTTAATTAATTTATCATCGACATCAGTAAAGTTGGAAACATATTGGACATCATATCCTTTATGTTCTAAGTAACGACGCACTGTATCAAATACCATAGGCGGTCTTGCGTTCCCAATATGAATATAGTTGTATACTGTAGGTCCGCATACATACATCTTTACTTTCTTTTCTTCTAAAGGAATAAATTCTTCCTTCTGACGTGTTAATGTATTATAAATGTGAATAGTCATTGTTATCCTTCCTTTCTACTTTCAATGCAAGCTGCTTCTTTAATGCTTCTATCTCTGCTTCCATTACTTTTAATTTATCAAAAATTGGATCTGGTAAGTCTGAATGATTTAGCTCCTGCCCAATCTTCACTCCATTTTGAATAACGACGCGTCCCGGTATACCTACAACTGTAGAATGTGCAGGAACTTCTTTTAATACGACAGACCCTGCTCCAATTTTAGAGTTTTCCCCAATCGTAATAGATCCAAGTACTTTTGCCCCTGTTGAAATGAGTACATTGTCCTTGATAGTTGGATGCCTTTTTCCTTTTTCCTTTCCAGTACCCCCAAGTGTAACACCTTGATAAATCGTTACATTATCTCCAATTTCACATGTTTCCCCAATTACTACACCCATACCATGATCAATAAAAAAACGTCGACCAATTGTTGCTCCTGGGTGAATTTCAATACCAGTAAAAAAACGACTAACTTGTGAAATGAGGCGTGCAATAAAGAAAAACTTTTTTTTATAAAAAGCATGTGCAATTCGATGTGCCCAAACTGCATGCAATCCAGAATAAGTTAAAATGACTTCGAAATAACTTCTTGCCGCTGGATCCTGTTCAAAAACGACTTCAATATCTTCTCGAAGCCTCTTAAACATCAATGTCCCCTCCCCTTTACAGGTTACTTTTTTTAATGAATGATTTTTTCTCCTTTAGCCCCTCTTTACTCAAACGTATAAATTGGAAATGTATACAACCCAGCCCTTTACTACTCAGTGTCTTAGGAACAGCTACCGTTCCTTCGTTTTTAAAGTAAGGTAAGCCTCTTAAGCCATAAATGATGGAATAAAAAAGGCGTCTCTGTCACATTGACAGAGACGCCTTTTTAGCGCGGTTCCACTCTGTTTAGGCCAAAAAAGCCTCAAACTCATTCTTAATAACGGCTGATACCGCTTCTGCTTACTTTTCGTCTTTCGGGCGTTTTCCGAAATCATTCGTTGTTGGGCAGAAGACTCAAAGGTGCATTTCAAAAAACCGCTTATAAACCACTTCCAGCCAAAGATGGTTCTCTCTGTAAAAAGCCTGTTTTTCTACTTCTCCTTCTCGTCGCTTTTCCTTATTCACTTTTGAGTATTCTTATTATATTTCGAAATTCGTTAAATGTTAACCAATTACTTTTTGAATACGTTTTAAGACTTTCTCTTTTCCAAGAAGCGCAATCGCATTTGGAAGCTCTGGACCATGTGTTTGCCCAGTTGTTGCAACACGAATTGGCATAAATAAGTTTTTACCCTTATGTCCTGTTTCCTTTTGAACAGCTTTAATTGCTTTCTTAATTGTAGCTGGTTCTACTTCCTCTAGAGCCTCTAATTCTACTGCAAACGCACGAAGCACTTCAGGTACTTGTTCTCCTTTTAATACTTCTTTTCCTTCTTCTTCAAAGTCTACATGATCTTTGAAGAACATTTCAGAAAGCTCCACAATTTCAGCCCCATAGCTCATTTGTTCATGATATAAAGCAATTACGTCCCGAACCCAAGCTGCTTCTTGCTCACTTAAATCTTCACTTACACGACCAGCTTTCACTAAATGCGGTAAGCTTAATGCAACAACAGTATCTAAATCTTGTTTTTTCATATATTGGTTATTCATCCATTTTAATTTTTGGGAATCGAATAACGCAGGTGATTTTGATAAACGAGCTGCATCAAACATCTTAATAAACTCATCTTTTGAGAAGATTTCCTCTTCTCCTACTGGTGACCAACCTAGTAATGCAATGAAGTTAAAAATTGCTTCTGGAAGATATCCAAGTGCTTCATATTGTTCAATAAATTGAATAATAGATTCATCTCGTTTACTTAATTTTTTACGACTTTCATTTACGATGAGTGTCATATGACCAAACTGAGGAGTATCCCAGCCAAATGCTTCATAAATCATCATTTGTTTTGGCGTATTCGAAATATGATCATCTCCACGAAGAACATGTGTAATTTCCATTAAATGATCATCTACCGCTACCGCAAAGTTATATGTTGGAATACCATCTTTTTTCACGATAACAAAGTCACCGAAGTCGTTAGAATGGAATGTCACATCACCTTTTACAATATCATTAAATTTGTACTCACGGTTATCTGGTACACGGAAGCGAATACTTGGAACACGGCCTTCCGCCTCAAATTGCGCAATTTGTTCCTCTGTTAAATTGCGGTGATTACCTGCGTAACGAGGTGTCTCACCACGAGCGATTTGCCCTTCACGTTCTGCTTCTAATTCTTCCTCAGTCATATAGCATTTATAAGCTAAACCACGCTCTAGTAAATCTTCATATAACTCTTTATAAATATCTAAACGCTCTGTTTGACGATATGGTCCATATTTACCACCAACGTCAACACCTTCATCCCAGTCCATACCGAGCCATTTCAAGTATTTTAATTGGCTTTCTTCACCGCCAGCAACGTTACGTTTCACATCAGTATCTTCAATGCGAATAATAAACTTACCATCTTGATGACGAGCAAATAAATAATTAAATAATGCCGTACGCGCATTTCCGATATGTAAGTGTCCTGTTGGACTTGGCGCATAGCGCACTCTCACTTGCTTTTCCATAATTGGTACACCTTCCATTCTTAATGTCAACACATTCTATAATTGTACACCAAAAAAATCTGATTATCCATCTTGCAAACAAAAAACCATTATTTTTTCTGTAATAATACAACCGCTTGAGAAGCAATTCCTTCTTCTCTACCTGTAAATCCCAACTTTTCTGTCGTTGTCGCTTTTACATTAATATTATCAATCGATGTTTCTAAAAGCTCACTAATACGTTTCCGCATGCTTTCAATATGTGGCGCCATCTTTGGTTTCTGAGCAATAATTGTACAATCTAAATTCCCTAATTCATATCCTTGTTCACGTACAAACTCCCAAACCTTTTGTAATAACACTGCCGAATCCGCATCTTTAAAAGCCGGGTCTGTGTCTGGAAAATGTTTTCCGATATCTCCAGCAGCAATCGCTCCTAAACAAGCATCCGCAATTGTATGTAAAAGCACATCTGCATCTGAATGACCTAATAAACCTTTCTCATATGGAATCGTAATCCCTCCGATAATTAACGGTCTTCCTTCTGCAAATTCATGCACATCAAAACCTTGTCCAATTCGAAACATTCTATACATCCTCCTCAAGCTAAACTACTAAATTTTATGATTCTATCTTATATCGCTATGTGTATAAAGAAAAGCCCGGTACGAACCGAGCTTTTCAACCATACTACCGCTATCTTCTCTGAACGTGCAAAAAGCTTTCAGCAATTAATAAATCTTCTGGTGTTGTCACCTTAATATTATAATAGCTACCTTCTACTACGCCGACTTCCTTTCCGATACGCTCTACGAGACTTGCATCATCCGTACCAAGAAAACCACTTTGCTTCGCGCTTTGATGAGCCTCTAATAAAAGTGCAACAGAAAAGCCTTGCGGTGTTTGAACCGCTCTAAGTTGAGAACGTTCAACTGTCTCAAAAACTGCATCATTTACTACTTTCTTTATCGTATCCTTCACTGGTACAGCGCAAATGGAAGCACCCTTCTCTTTTGCCACAATTAATACTTCATGAATCATCTTATTCGTTACAAAAGGGCGGGCACCATCATGAACAAGAACATATTCAGTTTCTTTCACATACTGAAGTGCATGATACACACTATCTTGTCTTTCGGCTCCACCTTGAATAAACTGCACATTCTTTCGAATACCGTACTTTTGTATTAATGCCTCAAAATCAGAACGCTCTTGTTCGTTAATTGCCATAATAATTTTTTCACATGCTTCGTCTTTCTCAAAAGCACGTAATGTATGAACGATAATAGGCACCTCATTAATAAGCAAAAACAATTTGTTTTTACCAGCGCCCATTCGTTTCCCTTGACCTGCTGCTGGAATAATTAATGTATACATATTACGAATCCTCTGCTTATAATGCTTTTTCTAATAATTTACGCTTTGCAAAAATCATACGACCAGCCGATGTTTGCAGTACACTTGTAACAAGTACTTCTAATTGGGAGCCAACGTACTCCTTGCCGTCTTCTACTACAATCATGGTGCCATCATCTAAATATGCAACACCTTGATTTTGCTCTTTTCCATCTTTCACAACATAAACATTTAACTCTTCTCCAGGGAGAACAACCGGTTTAATTGCATTTGCTAAATCATTAATATTTAAAACCGTTACCCCCTGTAATTCAGAAACCTTATTTAAATTGAAGTCATTCGTTACAACCGTTCCACCAGTTAACTTCGCCAATTTCACAAGTTTGCTATCTACCTCTTGAATATCTTCAAAATCACCCTCGTAAATCTCTACTGGAATCGGCATTTCTTTTTGAATACGATTTAAAATATCTAGCCCTCTGCGGCCTCGATTACGCTTTAATGCGTCAGAAGAATCAGCAATATGTTGTAACTCTTCTAATACAAACTGTGGGATTACAATTGTTCCCTCTAAAAATTTTGTTTGACAAATATCCGCAATACGTCCATCAATAATTACACTCGTATCAAGAATTTTCCAGTTCAGAGAAGATTCCTCTCCCCCTACTTCGTTCTCTTCATTTTCGCTATTCGCATTTTTCTTCTTACCGCTACGCTGTGGCAATGTAAATAACCCTAGCAACTCATTTCGTTTTTTGAACCCTACCTGGAAGCCTAAATAACCAAGTAAAAGAGTAAAGAAAACCTGTAACACGGTACTGATGACTTGAATTGTAATTTCACGAATTGGGATTAAAATTAAATATGCAACGATAAGACCAGAGATTAAACCTAGCGTACCAAATAAAACATCTGTCACAGGCGCCTTTACAAGCGCTTCTTCAATATGTTTAATAAGCTGAACAATATAATCTACAAGCCAAAATGTTGTTAAAAATAAAATGATTGCACCAATAATTGCACGAACATATGAACCTTCAAGTAAAGGAACTGCACCAATCTCTAACACATTCATTACTTTTGGGATTAAAAAAATCCCTAAAGCTCCCCCGATTACTAAAAAGAAGAGCTGTACGATCCGTTTCAACATTCAACCACCTCCTACTCATTATTAACCATTGTTTTGTGAATCAAAACGCCGAATGTAAAAGCGGACGTGCTTTTTTCATAAATCGTTTTATTTACCAATATATCATATCATATATTAAAAATGTTCTCGCCTTGTTATATTGTATATTCAATGTAATATTCTTAGTTGTGTCTACTCATATAAAGATGTTCTTGGATTCGTTTTAAACCTTCTCGTATTTTTTTCGCTCGAACTTCCCCAATTCCTTCCACATCATCGAGTTCATCAATCGATGCTCGACAGACACCTTGCAATGTTTTAAAACGATTGATCAAATTTTCAATAATGAGAGGTGGCACTCTCGATATTTTACTTGTAATGCGATATCCCCTTGGTGTGACACTTTCCTCCAAACTTGTTTGTCCTGGGTAACCGAGCAATTTGACTAAGTCACTATCTTCTAAAAGCTGTGCATTTGCAAGATCTTGTAGTTTTTTCAATATTTGATAATGATCTTGCGTTTTTTCTTGATAGTAATCTTTTATTAATAAAGCGGCCTCCGCCTCTAAATCCGCCAGTAACTCCGTTAATTGTAAACGAATGAGCCTGCCTTCTGTTCCTAACTCATGAATATAACTCAAAATCTCATTCTTAATACGAAGTACCATCTCAACACTATGTAAAACGTGAACTACCTCAGATAACGTAACAACCTCTTCAAATTCTAGAATACCCAAATTCGTAATACCGTCATTCCAGACTGCTTTATATTTTTCTAAAGTTTGAATCGCTTGATTCGCCTTAGTTAAAATAACACCTATATCTTTTAATGTATAACGTAAATTCCCTTGATATAACGTAATTACATTACGTCTTTGTGAAATCGCTATAACAAGACTACCTGTTTGTTTTGCTACACGCTCCGCCGTACGGTGACGCATTCCTGTTTCAATAGAGTCAATAGCTGATTCAGGAACTAATTGAGCATTTGCAATTAAGATTTTGCTTCCTGTTTCATTTAAAATGAGTGCACCGTCCATTTTTGCTAATTCGTATAAACTAGCAGGAGAAAATCCACAATTAATATGGAACCCTCCATCCACAATACTTTTTATTTGTTCATTGTACCCAAGAACAATTAATCCACCAGTCTGTGCACGAAGTACATTATCTATCCCTTCACGTAGCGGTGTACCTGGTGCAACAAGCTGTAAAATATTAAGCATACTTTTCACACGTTGCTTGTTTTCTTCCATAGCCTAGCCTCCTAATGTCAATCGCAGCGCCTCGCCTAAATTGGAAACACCAACCACTTCAATCCCCTCAGGAATTGTCCATCCACCTAAATTTTTCCGCGGGATAATTGCACGTTGAAATCCTAATTTAGCAGCTTCTTGTACACGTTGTTCAATTCTTGATACTCTTCTTATTTCTCCAGTTAATCCTACTTCTCCTATTACCGCATCAGTCGGTGCCGTAGATTTATCTCGAAAACTTGAAGCAATGCTTATTGCAACCGCTAAGTCAATCGCTGGTTCATCTAACTTCAAACCTCCAGCCACTTTCAAATACGCATCTTGATTTTGCAACAATAATCCGGCTCTCTTTTCCAACACTGCCATAATAAGAGATACACGATTATGATCAATTCCTGTGGCCATTCTTCGAGGATTTCCAAAACTAGTAGGAGAGATTAATGCTTGTATTTCTACTAAAACAGGTCTTGTTCCTTCCATTGAGGCAACAACTGTAGACCCTGCAACTCCGACCGGTCTTTCTTCTAGGAAAATTTCAGAAGGATTCAATACTTCTGCAAGACCCAGCTCTTTCATTTCAAAAATACCCATTTCATTTGTAGAACCAAATCGGTTTTTTACTGCTCGCAAAATACGATATGTATGATGACGATCTCCTTCAAAATAAAGAACCGCATCTACCATATGTTCTAGCATACGTGGCCCTGCAATCGCACCTTCTTTTGTCACATGCCCAACAATAAAAATGGGGATTCCTTTCGTTTTCGCAAGTTTCATCAGTTCCGCCGTACATTCACGTACTTGTGCCACACTTCCAGGTGCTGAAGTAACTTCCGGTAGATAAATGGTTTGAATAGAATCAATTACAACAAAAGAGGGATTCATTTCTTCAATATGAGCTGCAATGCGCTGTAAATCTGTTTCTGAAACAACGAACAGATTCCGGCCATTTACATGTAAACGATCTGCACGAAGCTTGATTTGTTTTGCGGATTCTTCTCCTGATATATACAGAACATCATAAGCAGAATTTGCTAATTGTGATGATATTTGCAACAGTAAAGTCGATTTCCCAATTCCAGGATCTCCTCCGATAAGAACAAGGGAACCATCAACAATACCTCCACCTAATACACGATTAAATTCTTGAAATTGTGTCTCAATACGCGCTTCTGATTTTGTTTCTACTTCTATAAGCCTTCTTGGTTTTGTTACCTCTGTTTGAATCGCATTTGCATAATTAAGGCGTCTAGATGATACAACTTGTTCTATCTCTTCAACAAGTGTATTCCATTGTCCACAACCAGGGCATCTTCCCATATATTTCGGTGATTGATAACCGCATTCTTGACATATGAATTTCGTTTTCTTCTTAGCCATATTCTTCTATACTTCACTTCACTTTCATAAACATATAGCTCGTATAAGAAAGAGGGCTATCGAATAGCCCCCCTTGTTTTTCTATACTTATTTTACCTTTTCTGCACTGCGAATGACAAATGATTCTCTCTCTTTATCAAAGATAACTTTTTGTCCTTTCTCAATGACTCCTTTTAGAAGTTCTTCTGATAATCGATCTTCCACATGTTTCTGAATTGCTCTGCGAAGTGGACGAGCACCATACTCGCGATCGAACCCTTTATCAGCAATCGCTTCAATTGCAGCGTCCGTTAACTCTAAATAAATCTCTTGTTCTTCTAATCGTTTTACTAGTTGATTTACCATTAGTGTCACAATTTCTTGAATATGTTTTTTCTCAAGCATATGGAACACAATGATTTCATCGATACGGTTCAAGAATTCTGGACGGAATGCTTTTTTCAATTCGTCCATTACTTTTCCTTTCATATCTGCATAGTCACGGCTCTCATCTTGCACATTAAATCCAAGGTGTTTATTGCGTTTTAATGCCTCAGCACCAACGTTAGAAGTCATAATCACAATTGTATTACGGAAATCAACTGTGCGACCTTTAGAGTCTGTCAAACGGCCGTCTTCTAATACTTGTAATAAAATATTAAATACATCTGGATGTGCTTTTTCTACTTCATCTAATAGAACAACAGAATACGGTTTACGACGAACCTTCTCTGTTAATTGACCGCCCTCTTCATATCCTACATATCCTGGAGGAGAACCAACTAAACGAGATGTAGAATGTTTCTCCATATATTCCGACATGTCGATGCGGATCATAGCATCCTCATCACCGAACATAGATTCCGCTAATGCTCGTGCTAATTCTGTTTTCCCAACACCAGTTGGTCCTAAGAAAATAAAGGAACCAATTGGACGTTTTGGATCTTTTAAGCCAGCTCTTGCACGACGTACCGCCTTCGCTACAGCTACAACAGCTTCATCTTGACCGATTACACGATCATGTAAAATGGATTCTAAGTTTAACAATTTATCCGTTTCTGTTTGCGCAAGCTTAGAAACTGGAATACGCGTCCATGTAGAAACAACGTTTGCAATATCCTCTACTGTCACTTCAGAGTTTTCTTTTCCTTGCTGTTCTTTCCACTGACGTTTTGTATCCTCTAATTTTTCACGTAAACGTTGCTCCATATCTCGTAATGAAGCAGCTTTTTCGAATTCTTGACTCTGCACAGCTGCATCTTTTTCTTTACGAATTTCCTCAAGTTTCACTTCTAATTCTTTTAAGTTTGGTGGCGTTGTATAAGAACGTAAACGTACTTTAGAAGCCGCCTCATCAATTAAATCGATTGCTTTATCCGGTAAGAAGCGATCTGTAATATAGCGATCTGAAAGCTTTACCGCTACCTCGATTGCATCATCTGTAATAGATACACGGTGATGCGCTTCATATCGATCACGCAACCCTTTCAAAATTTGAATAGATTCTTCCAAGCTTGGTTCATCCACTTGAATTGGTTGGAAGCGTCGCTCTAACGCTGCGTCTTTTTCAATATATTTTCGATACTCATCTAAAGTTGTCGCACCAATACATTGTAGTTCGCCACGCGCTAGCGAAGGTTTTAAAATATTCGATGCATCAATTGCCCCTTCTGCACCGCCTGCACCAATTAATGTATGAAGTTCGTCAATAAATAAAATAATGTTACCTGCCTGACGAATCTCATCCATTACTTTTTTTAAACGATCCTCAAACTCACCACGATATTTTGTACCAGCTACAACTGTTCCCATATCTAATGTCATAACACGTTTATCTCGTAATGTTTCCGGAACTTCGTTATTTACAATTTGTTGCGCTAAACCTTCTGCGATTGCAGTCTTACCTACACCTGGCTCCCCAATTAGCACCGGGTTATTTTTTGTTCTACGGCTTAACACCTCAATAACCCGTTGAATTTCCTTACTGCGCCCAATAACAGGATCTAATCTACTTTCACGTGCAATTACTGTTAAATCACGTGCTAAGCTATCCAAAGTTGGTGTATTGGCATTTGTCGATGAAGCACCTTGATGACCTGAAGCTGCTTCATTGCTTCCAAGAAGTTGTAACACTTGTTGTCTCGCCTTATTTAAACTTACACCTAAGTTATTTAAAACACGCGCTGCAACGCCTTCTCCTTCACGAATTAATCCTAGTAAGATATGCTCCGTTCCAACATAAGAATGACCTAATTTACGTGCTTCATCCATGGATAATTCAATGACCTTTTTCGCACGAGGAGTATAATGAACAGTCTGAGATACTTCTGTACCACGACCAATTAATGCCTCTACTTCTTTTTGTATCTTCTCTGGACTTAAGCCAAGAGCAATTAATGCTTTCGCTGCAATACCTTCACCTTCACGTACTAGCCCAAGTAAAATATGCTCTGTTCCAATATTATTATGACCAATACGGATTGCTTCCTCTTGAGATAAAGCTAATACTTTCTGCGCTCGTTCTGTAAATCTTCCAAACATCATAGAAATCGCCTCCTACTATGCTTCATTTTCTTCAATGCGTAATCTTTCACGGATTAAAGCTGCCCTTCGATAATCTCTTTCTTCTGGTCCCAGTTGTCCACCTGCATATTGCTGGAGAATACCTGGTTGGGTAAGCACCATTAGCTCCGTCAAAATATTTCTTGATACATCTTTTATATAACCTAAATCAATGCCAAGTCTTACATCAGATAAACAAGTAGCAGCTTCTGCAGATTGGATTAAGCGACTATGAGCGAGTATACCGTAAGAACGATACACTTTATCCTCAAGCTCAATACTTGAATTTTTCACAATTAATTCTCGCGCTGCCTTTTCCTGTTGAATTAATTGATGAATCACACTTGTTAAATCTGCAATAATATCTTCCTCAGATTTCCCTAGCGTCATCTGATTGGAAACTTGAAATATATTCCCTAAGGCTTCGCTACCTTCCCCATATATTCCTCTTACAACTAAACCTAATTGCTGAATTGCCTGTATAATACGATTGATTCGTTTTGTTAAAACAAGTGCAGGTAAATGGATCATGACTGAAGCCCTTAATCCAGTTCCTACATTTGTAGGGCAACTTGTAACATAACCAAGTTCTTCATCAAATGCATATTCAACCACTTCTTCAAATGCATTATCTATTTTGTTTGCACTTTGAAGCGCCTCGGATAATTGCAATCCTGGGAATAAGCATTGAATGCGCACATGATCTTCTTCATTTAGCATGACACTTATATGCTCACTCTCAGATAATATACAAGCTCCAAATTCTGTCTCGGCAAGATTTGGACTAATTAAATGCTTTTCTACTAAGACTCTCCGCTGAAGGGGAGTTAATTCGTTCATTTTTAATAACTCAAAGCTGCCAAAATCTCTCATCGTTTTATTCACTAACTTTTGCTGAAATAACTCTGTAATCTGATTAGCTTCTTCAGCTGTTTGCATAATTGGAAAATGATAATTTTTTAAATTACGAGCTAAACGAATACGAGTGCTTAAAACGATGTCAGAATCTGGTCCATCTCCCTTCATCCAAGGGCTTATTGCTTCATTCATAATACGATCGAGTGACATAGAACTACTCCCCCTCTCTATGTTCACTTATTTGTTTTTCGAGATTTCGAATTTGATCACGAATTTGTGCGGCCTGTTCAAACTCTTCTCTTTGTACATGCTGCTTTAAAGTTAGTTTTAGTTCATCTAATTCTTTTTTCAAGTGGATATTTCCTCCTATACGCTTTGGAACTTTTCCACTATGATTTGTATGGCCACCATGCAATCGTTTTAACATAGGTTTTATTTGATCTTTAAATGTCTCATAACAAGAAGAACATCCAAGACGTCCAACTTTTGCAAATTGCTCATATGTCATTTTACACTCTGGACATCTCAATACTTTTGTACTTGAAAAAGTATTTTCCTTTTGTCCAAATGTTGCTGGCCCACCATTCAATAACCCTGCTAACAAGTCTTGAAAGGAAAAACTGGGTTGTGATGATTGAAAGAAAGACGTATAGCCACTTTGTCCTGCACATTGCTCACAAAGATGAACTTCCGTCTTTTCCCCATTTACTACTTTTGTATAATGCAAGGTTGCTGGTCTCATATTACAGTTTTGACAAGTCATCTTTATCCCCACCTTTACAACAGGAAAAACCAAAGCCCATAATACTATTTATATTATGGGATTCCTTTTTCACTTAGTCGATTCTGGCAAATTATATGTTGTTTATAAAACCGAACTATCTTACTTCCAAAAACATTTCCTAACAAAAGTCATATTTATTTATATTTCAGTGTCTTTAACATTGCGCATAATATCCGTGCTCGAAGTTGATCTCGAGACGGTGCATCCATTAATAATACAGAGCGATCCAATACACTTAACATCAATTTTGCTTCTCTTTTTGTTATAATACCTTCTTCTATTAAGCGTATAATCATACCTTCTGCATTACTTTGTGCAATACTATGCTCAATCATATGAAGCATTTGATCGATAATGTCTATATCATCATGCAGTTTGACTTTGATAATACGAATGTAACCGCCACCGCCCCTTTTGCTTTCCACTATAAATCCTCTTTCCAATGTGAAGCGGGTATTAATGACATAATTGATTTGAGATGGAACACAATCAAAGCGATCTGCGATCTCACTTCTCTTAATTTCAATTACATTGTTATTGCTTAAGTCAATAACTTGCTTTAGATATTGCTCAATGATATCAGATATATTTCTCATTTATCCGCCACCTTTATTGACTTTGACTATCTTTGACTTTAATTATATACGTATTAAAAAAATTTGCAACTCTTTTGCTCTTTTACTATCTTATCCATAATCTTCATTGCTTAATCATGTTTGAAACGTTTATAAAAACAAAAAAACACGAATCGATTGATTCGTGTTTAAATTGCTTGGCGACGTCCTACTCTCACAGGGGCAAGGCCCCAACTACCATCGGCGCTAGAGAGCTTAACTTCCGTGTTCGGTATGGGAACGGG
>NZ_JAKUFV010000023.1:0-59922 GCF_022663595.1 Bacillus cereus group sp. BfR-BA-01360 | reverse complement strand
AAAATAATCCAATGCCAAACATTATGCCGATGACGGAAAATAATCCAATGCCAAACATTATGCCGATGACGGAAAATAATCCAATGCCAAAGATCATGCCGATGGCGGAAAATAATCCAATGCCAAACATTATGCCGATGGCGGAAAATAATCCAATGCCAAATATCATGCCGATGGCGGAAAATAATCCAATGCCAAACATTATGCCGATGACGGAAAATAGTCCAATGCCAAACATTATGCCGATGACGGAAAATAATCCGATGCCAAACATTATGCCGATGGCGGAAAATAATCCGATGCCAAACATTATGCCGATGGCGGAAAATAATCCGATGCCAAACATCATGCCGATGGCGGAAAATAATCCAATGCCAAACATTATGCCGATGACGGAAAATAGTCCAATGCCAAACATTATGCCGATGATGGAAAATAATCAACCGCCAAATATCATGTCGCAACCAATGCCTTATCATCCACAGCTGATGCCACAGCAGTATCCATACCAGCAGTATCAAAATCTGCATTATAATATGTCGTATCCACAATTTACACCTATAGCACCACAATATACATCGATGCCAATGGAGAACAATATGCCACCATCTATGTCAGAAGAAGAGGACTGCGGATGTGATGAGGGAAGAATTTTGTATAGCCCTCAACCGGGGGAACCACAATCGGCAAGTCCTTTATATTATCAGCCACATCAGACTGCGTATGCACCACAGCCAGGTACGATGTATTATCAACCAGATCCGCCTGATATGTTTGGAAGTCCAATTGAAGAAGAAGAGTAAAACGTTTTAATGGATTCTTAGTGAAATATTAACAGTGTAAAAACCTCCGTTGTTACTCATGATAAGAAGGAGCTTTTCGAGAGAAAAGTTCATTCTAACAAGGGGGGTTTTTGGATTGAATAAAAAAGTGAAAGTAATTGCCGCTTCTTTGTTAGTTACCAGTGCGTTAGCAGCATGTGGTACACCTAATAATAATGCGATGGATGAGCGTAATGTGAATGATAATTACGAACGTACATCTTATTATGGTACAAATCCATATAGAGATAATGTAACGCGCACAGATCGATATACAGATTATGTAACGTATAGAAACGGAAATAGAATTACAGATCGTGTATATGATCGTCGTAATGATGTAGGGTATAACTATTATCGAGATGTAAATTATCATGGTCAAATTGTAAACCCTCATCCAACTCGTAACATTACAATGAATAATTCATACATGAACAATGATGGAAAAACAGCTGAAAGAATTACGAATCGTGTTAAGCGTATGAATAATGTGGATCGAGTTTCTACTGTTGTATATGGAAATGATGTAGTAATCGCTGTGAAACCGCGTCATACAGTAACAAATGAAACGGCAATGGCAAATGAAATTCGTCGAGCTGTTGTCGATGATGTAAGAACTCGTAACGTGTACGTGACGGTTAGAAACGATATGTTTGATCGTGTAAATACAATGAATACACGTTTGCGAAATGGAACAGTTACGAATGAGTTAAATCGTGATATTACAGATTTATTCCGCGATATTCGAGCTAGTCTAACTGGTACGGTGCGATAACGAAAAAAGAGGGGGGCTTATGCCTTCCTCTCTATTTTAGGGTAGTAAGATTCAAAGTGAAGCAAGGAAGACCGGAGGAACTCTTAGCCCGTAACAGCTCGATTGGTGAGGACAGGGATAAAGCAAACCCCTGCTGATTAAAGTTTTATTTTATATATGCAATGTATATCTTTCATATTTAGCTTGTGTTTATGTTGTATTAATGTTATATTAACAAAGCGATGAGCTAATTTACGTAAGACGAGAGATATGCTTAAGTGCTAAACACGCGGATGTGGCCGCCTGGTCTCTCGCCGTAAAACGCATCAAGACGCCTGCTAATTTCAGGCGTCTTTTTTATTTTGAAAATAAATGAAATCATATCGATAATGCGGCCAAAAGATATGAATTTTCGATAAATAGGAACAAGTGCTGTTCAACCTTATATAAGGGCATTGGATAAAACTCTCATTTCCGGAGAAACTAGAATGGGAAGTTTTACTTTATTTTGCTCGGAAGAGGTGAACAGAAATGAAATTTATCATGATTGCAGTTCAAGTCTTGCTTGTTCTATTTTGTTTATCTTACGAATCGAATGTTAGAGCTGCAGTTACGACGCCAAATGTAACGGAAAAAGAACCTCAAGTGACAGTGTTACTAGAACGTATGTATTTGGACGGAGAAGTGAGTGAGGAAATTCTTACGGAAAAAGTAGCGAATTTAGAACAGCTTTTGCAGCGATATAAAGATTGGCAACTTGTAGATCGTGATGATGTACAAATTATATTGCAAAAGAAAATAGACGATATTTCACCTTTATTGAAGACGAGCGGTTATTTTGGAGTGTCAGATGAGGGGATATTACAAATTTTTAATGGTGTACCAAAAAACGATAATGCAATTCACTCGTTTTTTCAAATTGATATGAAAAAATTAAAAAGTTATGAACGGGCAAAGTTAAAGCGAGGCATTCGGATTAAATCAAAAGAACGTTTTGTGAAGACGATGGAGAAGATGAAGCAATATGCAAAAACAAACTAGCAACTCGAAATGAGTTGCTAGTTTGTTTTATTTATTTTTATCTAAAATTTGTTTTGCAATTTCATCAATTAACATATCTTTTCCAATTGGATTGAATGCTTTTGTGTTAAAGACTTCATTGCTTACTTCATAAACGTGATTATTTTTAACTGCTTTGTTATCTTTCCAAATAGCACTGTTTTTATAATCCTCGTAAACTTTATCTGCTTCGCCACCAAAGTTTACGATAAACATTTGATCAGGTTGGAATGCAACAAGTCCTTCTAATGATACTTGTGCCATTGTTTGTTTTAAATCTGTTCCTTTTGTTGCAGGAAGTTTTAAATCGTTAAAGAGAATATCTCCATATCCAAAATTGCCATACACACGGAAATTTTGTGGTGTTATAGCAAGGAACATAAAGTTTTCATCTTTTGTTTTCTCTTTAATTTGTTTAGATAAAGAAGCGGCTTTTTTATCGTAGTTGACAATCCACTGAGTTGCTTTTTTCTCTTCGTCAAATAATTTACCGACTTCTTTAAATTTATCGCGCCAGTTTTCTAAGTTTGTTTCTAAAACGACTGTTGGTGCAATCTTTGCTAGTTGGTCATAAATTTTTAATTGACGATTGTTTAAAATAATTAAATCTGGTTTTAAAGCAGTAACTGCTTCTAAATCAACTTTAGGAGCCCAATACCATCCAACTGCTTTTACACCTTTTAGTTTTTCTTGCAAATGACCTTGGATTTTATCCTTATATGTATTCGCCGTACCAACTGGTTTATGTCCAAGTAGTAATAGTTCTTCAGATGATCCAGATAAGTCAACGATTCTTTTTGGATTTACTGGAATTGTAGCCTCGCCTTTTGCGTGTTTCACAACTTTCGTTTTTTGCTCTGTCGCACGAGTTTCTTCTTTTTTAGAAGAACAGCCGACAGTGGCTAAGACAACAAAGATGAGAGTAAATAAAATAAATAGTTTATGCTTCATCGTCATGTAGCTCCTTTATTTAATATTGATAATCATTATCGACTATGTAATAGTAATTGCATGATAGCAATCTGTCAATATAAAAAAGAGAAATTTAAAATAGAGAACATTTGTTGGGGTAGTCTCGCTTTTCTATTGCTAAGTATGTTAAAATGGAATACATGATTTGAGAGGGAGAGATCGTATTTTGTTTGAGTATGTTACAGGTTATGTAGAGTACGTAGGACCGGAATATATCGTTCTTGACCATAATGGAATTGGCTACCAAATTTTTACGCCAAACCCATATGTATTCCAAAGAAGTAAGCAAGAAATTCGGGTATACACATATCACTATGTAAGAGAAGATATAATGGCACTTTACGGTTTTAAGACACGTGAAGAGCGTTTACTATTCACAAAACTTTTGGGTGTATCGGGAATTGGGCCAAAAGGTGCGCTTGCCATTTTAGCCTCAGGTCAAACAGGGCAGGTTGTACAAGCGATTGAGAACGAAGATGAGAGGTTTTTAGTGAAATTTCCAGGTGTTGGAAAGAAAACGGCGCGTCAAATGATTTTAGATTTAAAAGGAAAATTAGCTGATGTTGTACCAGATGTATTCGTGGATTTATTCTCAGACGAAGAGCGCTTTGATGAGAAAAAAGGTTCATCAACTGAACTGGATGAGGCGCTTGAAGCGCTCCGTGCACTTGGTTATGCAGAACGCGAAATCAATCGCGTCTTGCCAGAGTTATTAAAAGAGTCATTGACGACGGATCAGTATATTAAAAAGGCGCTTAGTCTTTTACTAAATGGTAAGAGGTGAGTAGAATGGACGAACGTCTCCTGTCAGGGGAATCTGCATATGAAGATGCAGACTTAGAATATTCGTTGCGGCCACAGACACTCCGTCAATATATTGGCCAAGATAAGGCAAAACATAATTTAGAGGTATTTATTGAGGCTGCAAAAATGCGTGAGGAAACATTGGATCACGTCTTATTATATGGACCACCGGGACTTGGGAAAACAACGCTTGCTAATATTATCGCAAACGAAATGGGAGTTAATATTCGAACGACATCAGGTCCAGCAATTGAAAGGCCAGGAGATTTAGCAGCAGTGTTAACGGCTCTTCAGCCTGGTGATGTACTATTTATTGATGAGATTCATCGTTTGCATAGATCAATTGAGGAAGTTTTATATCCAGCAATGGAGGACTTTTGTCTTGATATTGTCATTGGTAAAGGGCCGACTGCACGGTCAGTAAGGCTTGACTTGCCACCTTTTACATTAGTAGGTGCAACAACGCGTGCGGGAGCACTATCAGCGCCGCTTCGTGATCGTTTTGGGGTATTATCAAGACTGGAGTATTATACAGTAGATCAATTATCAGCGATTGTAGAAAGAACAGCAGAAGTGTTTGAAGTGGAAATTGATTCTTTAGCTGCTTTAGAAATTGCAAGACGTGCTCGTGGTACACCGCGTATCGCGAACCGTCTTTTAAGACGCGTACGTGATTTCGCACAAGTAAGAGGCGATGGAACAATCGCAATGGAAATTACACAAATGGCATTAGAGCTCTTGCAAGTAGATAAATTAGGTCTGGATCACATTGACCATAAATTCCTACTTGGTATTATTGAAAAATTCCGCGGTGGTCCAGTTGGATTAGAGACAGTTTCAGCGACAATTGGTGAAGAATCTCATACAATTGAAGATGTATATGAGCCATATTTACTGCAAATTGGATTCTTACAGCGTACGCCACGAGGAAGAATTGTTACGCCACTTGCATACCAACATTTCGGAATGGAGATGCCAAAAATATGACAGATATGTCAAAACTTCTTATAACAGCTGGTATTCTTCTCATTGTGATTGGATTAGCTTGGAAGTTTATCGGAAGGCTTCCAGGCGATATTTTTGTGAAAAAGGGAAATGTTACCTTTTATTTTCCGATCATTACATGTATTGTGTTAAGTATTGTATTATCTTTTATTATGTATATAATAAATCGACTTAAATAGAAATAGGTGGATATAGTTATGGATATTAATCTGTTTGATTTTCATTTACCAGAAGAACTTATTGCGCAAACGCCGCTTGAAAAGCGTGAAACATCAAGGTTAATGGTGTTAGATCGTGAAACAGGTGATATCGAGCATAAGCATTTTAGCGATATTTTAGCGTATTTACATGAGGGAGATTGTTTAGTTTTAAATGAAACCAAAGTTATGCCTGCTCGTTTGCATGGTGTAAAAGAAGATACAGGTGCACATATTGAGGTGCTTCTTTTAAAACAAGAAGAGGGAGATACGTGGGAAACACTTGTAAAACCGGCGAAACGTGTGAAAGAAGGAACTGTTATTTCTTTTGGCGAAGGAAAACTAAAAGCAACATGTGTAGGAACTGCTGATCAAGGCGGTCGTCAGCTTGAATTCTCTTATGACGGTATTTTTTATGAGATTTTAGATGAACTGGGAGAAATGCCACTTCCCCCTTATATTAAAGAAACATTAGAAGACCGCGATCGTTACCAAACTGTATATGCGAAGGAAATTGGTTCTGCAGCAGCACCAACAGCGGGTCTGCATTTTACAGAAGAGTTGCTGGAGAAATTGCAACAAAAAGGTGTGAAATTAGCATTCATTACACTTCATGTTGGTCTTGGAACATTTAGACCAGTTTCGACTGATAAAATTGAAGATCATCATATGCATGCTGAGTATTATCATATGTCGCAGGAAACGGCTGACTTATTAAATGACGTGAAAGTAAATGGTGGCCGTATTATTACAGTTGGTACGACATCAACACGTACACTTGAAACAATTGCTACAGAGCATGATGGTAAACTTTGCGGTGCATCTGGATGGACGGATATCTTTATGTATCCAGGTTATGAATTTAAAGCAATTGATGGTTTAATTACAAATTTCCATTTACCAAAATCAACATTAATTATGCTTGTGAGTGCATTTGCAGGTAGAGAAAATGTACTTCATGCCTATAATGAAGCAGTGAAAGAAAAATACCGCTTCTTTAGTTTTGGTGATGCGATGTTCCTTGCATCTCATGCTAAAGAGAGAATGAAATAAAGAAGGAGTAAATGTATGACAGCAATTCGTTACGAATTTATTAAGAAATGTAAACAAACGGGCGCACGTTTAGGTCGTGTGCATACGCCACATGGATCTTTTGATACACCGACCTTTATGCCAGTTGGTACATTAGCAACAGTGAAAACAATGTCACCAGAAGAATTAAAAGCGATGGATTCTGGCATTATTTTAAGTAATACGTATCATCTATGGCTGCGTCCAGGTCATGAAATTGTACGTGAAGCAGGTGGACTGCATAAATTTATGAACTGGGATCGTGCTATTTTAACGGATTCTGGTGGATTCCAAGTATTTAGTTTAAGTGACTTCCGTCGTATTGAAGAAGAAGGTGTGTATTTCCGCAATCATTTAAATGGCGACAAGCTATTTTTATCGCCAGAAAAAGCGATGGAAATTCAAAATGCTTTAGGTTCAGATATTATGATGGCATTTGATGAATGCCCACCATTCCCGGCTACTTTTGAATATATGAAAAAGTCTGTAGAGCGTACAAGCCGTTGGGCAGAGCGTTGTTTAAACGCGCATCAGCGCCCGGAAGATCAAGGGTTATTCGGTATTGTACAGGGGGGGGAGTTTGAAGAGCTTCGTCGCCAAAGTGCTAAAGACCTTGTTTCAATGGACTTCCCTGGTTACGCTGTAGGTGGTTTATCAGTAGGGGAGCCGAAAGATATCATGAATCGTGTCCTTGAGTTTACAACACCGCTTCTTCCAGAAAATAAACCTCGTTATTTAATGGGAGTCGGTTCTCCTGATTCATTAATTGATGGTGCAATTCGCGGTATTGACATGTTTGACTGTGTACTGCCAACTCGCATTGCTCGAAATGGTACTTGTATGACAAGTCAAGGTCGTCTCGTTGTGAAAAATGCGAAATTTGCAAGAGACTTTGGTCCACTTGATCCAAATTGTGATTGTTACACATGTAAAAATTATTCTCGTGCATACATTCGTCACTTAATGAAATGTGATGAAACGTTCGGAATTCGTTTAACATCTTATCACAATCTGCATTTTCTGTTAAACTTAATGGAGCAGGTGAGACAAGCCATTCGTGAAGATCGTCTTGGCGATTTCCGCGAAGAGTTCTTTGAACAGTATGGCTTTAATAAACCGAATGCTAAAAACTTTTAATACATAATATTAAAGGAGGAACAAAAATGAGTCCTGGTATGATGAATATTGTCATGATTGTTGCGATGTTTGCGATTTTCTATTTCTTATTAATTCGCCCGCAACAAAAACGCCAAAAGGCAGTAGCTCAAATGCAAAGCGAGCTAAAAAAAGGTGATGCAATCGTAACAATCGGTGGTTTACACGGTACCATTGAGTCAGTAGACGATACGACAATTGTGATTAAATCTGGTGGTTCACACTTAACGTTTGATCGCAATGCAGTTCGTGAAGTTGTAAAGAAATAATCATGAAAAGTTTTGCACAGCTTGGAAAAGAGCCTATTTTATCCTAAATAGGCTCTTTTTTTTTGCTAAAGTTACAGATTTACTATTTATCCCGCTATTTTAGGCAGTTAGACGCCCATCTAGAAACAAGGAAGATAGGGGGGAGACTAACAGACTGATTGGTAAGGGCTCATAATTAGTGAGGATGAAGAAAGCTTTCACTGATTAAAGTTTTACTTTATGTTTAACGATGGTAAGGTGCTGGGAACTGTGGATGTCATTGTTTCTAAGGTACATAATGATAAGGATACATTATCTTTGCAACCCTTTTAATTTTGCATTGTTTATGTTTTTTTACTTATGAGAAGCGTATCTGTATATAATATAGGCGTTTTGTACAAGAAATGTTGTTACTTTTTCATTTGATGTGATGTATCATTTTCAGTCATTACTTTTCTAAAAAAGGTCGATAAATAGTTCGTGTCAACATGTTGCCAACCCAAATGACCTATTATTATATTATCTCGAATTTGAAGTAAATTAATTTTGTAGAAGATATAAACATATGTAGTGTTTAGCCTACAACCCTAATGTGTCACCTTGTTTGCCTAGATACATAGTTGAGAAAGGGTTTGTATTTTTGAAAATTCAGAATTATATGTAATAAAAAGCGATGGAAGAGCAATTCATGTTACCTGAACAATAGGAACCTTATAGAAAACAGGTTGAACGATTATTATTGTCATTTGAAGTAAGAGAATTAGACTGATTTTTCAACAGAAGGCGATTTGTACTTTTAATAAATTTTATATCGGTACAATTACAACCGTGACTTGAAAAGGTAAATGCTGATGAATCGTATATTTGGAGAATAGAGAGCAAGTTGACTATTCGGGAAGTAGGGGAGGCGGGTTCGTACGTTTCTAAATCGGCTATAAAAAGCTTGAATTGGGACAAAATAGAATCGATATGTTTTTGTTTATTTCATAACCGCTTGTAGAGGTTGTAACAAGCTTTTCCGAAATGGGAATTGTAATCTCAACTTTAGGTGAGAAGAAAGCAAGACTTCAATTCATTGCAATGATTATTAAAACCATCTTTATTATCACAACTCGTATTGTAGGATAAAAGGAGGACGATGGTATGTATCCAGATTTAAAAGGAAAAGTTGTTGTTATTACAGGTGCATCAAAAGGAATAGGAAAAGCGATGTCGATTCGCTTTGGAGAGGAAAAAGCGAAAGTTGTAGTGAATTATCGTTCGAATGAAGCGGAAGCACAAGAAATCGTAGAAAAAATACAAAAGGCAGGCGGAGAAGCTATCGCGGTAAAAGGAGATGTCACGGTAGAAGCAGATGTAATCAATCTAGTTCAGACAGCTGTGAAAGAGTTTGGTACACTAGATGTCATGATTAATAATGCTGGTATTGAAAATCCGGTAGATTCACATAAAATGTCATTAAGTGATTGGAATCGAGTTATCGAAACAAATTTAACAGGTACTTTTTTAGGAAGTCGAGAAGCAATTAAATATTTTGTTGAAAATGATATTAAAGGTAGCGTGATTAACATGTCTAGTGTTCATGAGAAAATTCCATGGCCATTATTTGTACATTATGCGGCAAGTAAAGGTGGTATGAAGTTAATGACTGAAACATTAGCGTTAGAATATGCACCAAAAGGAATTCGTGTAAACAATATTGGACCGGGCGCAATCAATACGCCAATTAATGCGGAAAAATTTGCGGACCCAGAAAAACGTGCAGATGTTGAAAGTATGATTCCAATGGGATACATCGGAAAGCCAGAAGAAATTGCGGCGGTAGCAGCATGGCTTGCTTCCTCGCAAGCAAGTTATGTAACAGGAATTACATTGTTTGCTGATGGCGGAATGACTTTATATCCATCATTCCAAGCTGGACGTGGCTAATTTTAAATCCATATAGGAAGCAAAAGAGAGGTTCTTAATTTTTTCCATAACAAGCCTGCGGAGAGGATTTCTTTTCTCTATGGGTTTTATGGAATTAGTAAAGAACAAGTAGTTTCTGATGAAAAAATTCAACAGGTAATTCAGCATGTTGTAAAGCATACACCGTCAGCTTTCAACGCTCAAAGTGCCATGTTGTTGTATTAGGAGAACAACATGATAATTTATGGGATATGACAAAAGAAACATTACGAAAAATTGTTCCTAAAAATAACTTTGGTTCAAATGAAGAAAAATGAATGCATGTAAAAGTGGTTATGGAACAGTTTTATTCTTTGAAGACAGCAAAGTAGTAGAAGGGCTTCAAGAACAATTTGCATCATATTAAAGAGAATTTCCCAAGATGATCTGAGCAATCATTAGGTATGTTACAATTTGTAATTTGGACAGTATTAGAAATCGAAGGATTCGGTGCAACATTACAGCAATATAATCCATTAATTGATGATGAAGTGAAAAAAGAATGGAATGTCCCAGAAATCTGGGAAATCATTGCGTAAATGTCATTAGGTAAACCGGTAGCACCAGCTGGAGAAAAAGAATTCCCGGCATTAGAAAATCACATGAAATTTTACAAATAATCTAGTTGCATACGGAAGTTTTTTTTGTTAGACGGAATACGTTCTGGATAAAAGGCCCTGCAGACGCAGGGCTTTTCTTCGTTATGGTAATCCGTTATTTCCATGTATGATGAGCGCATATTTTTTGTTTTTATTTTTGCTTTGCCGTATTCACTCCTAAGATCCCTCCAAGTGTGCTAGCTCCTATTAAAGCAAGCTGGTAGAGAAGCTGAGAGTTAGATAAAGTTTGGGAGAAACCTAAGTAATGAACGAGAAATACGAGAATTGTAAAAGTAAATCCAGTTGTAACCCCGACTAGCCACCCTCTCCCTTGCGCTTTTTTGCCAGCAATAAAACCAGCAATGAGCATAGAAAGAAGAGCGAGTATAAAAATTGTAATTGCTAATGTTCCTTCGTTAATATTTGTGAACTTTAATAAAAGAGCGATTATCATGCTTGTTATAGAAGCAAGAATCAAGATTGTGATAATGCCAGCTCCGATGGCGATAGAGAACTTTTTTGATCCATCCATTGTGCATGCCCCCTTTTTAATACAAACATATTTCAAAATTTGATAAGTTAGACTAGTTTCTTGTACATAGAGAGCATTCTTGCTATATAAATAGTTTACGAAGGAAAGGGATTCTTCGTAATTCTTCTTTCCGAATGAGCTTAAAGATGAGCAGGAGAACGATGTAGATGAGTGTAGTTAATGTAATTTCCCATAATGTTTGTATGCCGAGTGATTGAGAAAATACAACATGGTTATGAAGATAAAATCCAAACGTACCTGCGGCTAGGATGGCAATTCCCCCATAAAGATAGTCTTTTAAATAAATGGTGAATGTAATTTTTTTTAAGACGGTCGCATAATGAAGAAATGTTACTGTAATAATATTAGCAGCAATAGCAAGTGCAACTCCCATCATTTGAAATTCTGGTCTTGAGGCGAGAATAAAGATAACAAGTAATTTTACAATCGCACCAACAAATGTATTCATCATCGCAGCTTTAGCTAAGTTTAAAGCTTGTAAAACGGATGTGAGCGGGCTTTGAAAGTAATGAAATAAAAAACAAGGTGCAAGTAGTCGTATAAATGCAGTGGCACTGTCAGAACCATACATAAGAGTTAATACGGGTGAAGCAAATACATAAAGAATAATGACAGACCAACCGCCTGTAATTAAAGAAATTCGCAATGCTTGTTGCAGGCGATATTCTACTAACTGATGTTGCCTTTTCGCCATCGCTTCGCTAATAGATGGTACGAGTGCTGTAGAAAGGGCGTATGTAATGAATGCAGGTAGCGATAGGAGGGGGAAGGCATAGCCATTTAAGATGCCGTATTGCTGTGTGGCGACGGAAGCGGCAACACCAGCAATTGCCAAACTTTGCATGACGACAATCGGCTCAAAAAAATAAGAAATCGATCCAATTAAGCGACTTCCTGTCGTTGGCAGTGCAATTTCCATAAGCGAATGAAACGTATGTTTACTCTCTTTCACAGTGTTTAGAAAACCGTTGCGTATGGAAATATGTTTTTCATGCTGGAATAATGTGAGTAGAAATAATAAAGAAGCAACCTCACCAAGGACAGCTGAGAGCATAGCACCTGCTGCTGCATATTCAACGCCATAAGGTAAAAATAGCCGAATGCAGATAGCGATAATTGTGATGCGAACCACTTGTTCTAGTACTTGTGCATAAGCACCTGGCTTCATATTTTGTTTTCCTTGGAAATACCCTCGCAACACAGATGAAACAGCAATGACAGGAACGACAGGTAAAATAGCCATTAACGGATAATAGGTTCTTTCATCAGTTAAAAGTGTTTCAGCTAAAATAGGTGTGAGCAGCATGATAGCAATCGTTAAAATAATGCTAATAACAGATGTGACTGCTAATGATACGGTTAAAATTCTTTTGACCTTTTGCCGGTCATTCATTGCCTCCGCTTCTGCAACGAATTTTGCAATAGCAACGGGAAGGCCGATTTGTGTTAAAACAATGGCTAAGATGAAAGTAGGGACAGCCATCATATAAAGACCGACACCTTCTTCCCCTAAAATGCGTGCCATTACAATACGGTTAATAAACCCAAGGATTTTTGTAATCAAGCCAGCTAGCATTAAAATAAATGCACCTCGTAAAAAGCTTTGTCTTGTCATGATCTTTTTCTCCTACCTTCTCAAAATCAATGGAATGATTTACAATAATTTATATGCACGTATGAGACAAGAATGACAAGCATTTAAGAAGAATAGAAAGAAATAAAATGATTAAATGCAGTTATTGCTGTCCATTAGAGCGGGATCTTAAGCGACTTTTCGTGCTGAGATAAGAAGGAGATGTGATGTAAATTGGAAAAAGAAGATATTGTAGAAGCTTACCGCGGACAGTTACAAGTCGTTTTACAAAGTAAGATAGAAGAGTTCCGAATGATCGGGTATGATCAAGTCACAATAGAAGATATTTGGAAGTACTTGAAATTTAAAAAATGGAAAAAGGTAGATAGCAATGTTAGATTATATGAATTAGTAAATGATATATTAACGCTAACTGCAAATGAGTATATGACGTATTTAACTGTGGAAGCATATCAAGCACCGCTTTCGTCATTTGAAGAGTATGAAAATAAATAACTGACTGCAATTGGTTTGTTCTTCCTTTTGCAGTATAATGATAGGTATTGATAAAGAGGAGTTTATTATTGTCTAAGATTTTATATAAAAGGAGGTAGGATATAGACACAATCATTGATATATGTAGGTGATATTATTCTTCAATCGAATGAAACGTTACCTAATATACTAGCGATGAGCTAGTCAAACATTGAAAAATTTACAGAAAGGAAGTCTACTAACTGGACAAATATATATGTGAATATTATTCCATATAAGATTACATTTCTTTATGATGTTAGTAGCAGAAAGAAGGTACATATGGCAAAGCGTAGTACAAGAATTGTCGCCTTTTTCCTCACTGTTTTATTAATCGGTGGGATTATTGGTGCGACAGGAAAAAACATAACAAAAGGCATTAGTCTTGGGTTAGACCTTCGCGGTGGTTTTGAAATCTTGTATCAAGTAAAACCAGCAAAGAAAGGGGATAAAATTGATCACGATGCACTTGTGAGTACAGTAGGTGCTTTGAATAACCGCGTCAATGTTCTTGGTGTAAGTGAGCCGAACATTCAAATCGAAGGAAAAGATCGAATTCGTGTTCAGCTTGCTGGTGTAAAAGATCAACAAAAAGCACGTGAAATTTTATCTACCCAAGCAAAGTTAACATTCCGTGATGTGAATGATAATCTTCTTATGGATGGGGCAGATTTAAAAGGCGGAGGAGCAAAGCAAACATTTGATGAACAAGGACGACCAAGCGTTGGACTTACATTAAAAAGTGCTGACAAATTCCGCGAAGTAACAGAAAAAATTTCTAAAATGCCACCACCAACAAACTTGATGGTAATTTGGCTTGACTTTGAAGAAGGTAAGGATTCTTATAAAGCGGAATCTACAAAACCAAATCCAAAATTTTTATCAGCAGCAACAGTAAATCAAGTATTTAATCAAACGGAAGTTTCTATTGTAGGTGGAAACTTTACAGTTGAAAGTGCAAAGCAGCTTTCATCTTTATTAAATGCAGGGGCACTTCCTGTTGATTTAAAAGAAATGTATTCAACATCTGTTGGGGCGAAATTTGGTCAACAAGCATTAGAAGAAACAATTTTTGCTAGTGTGATTGGCATAGCTCTTATTTTCTTATTCATGCTTGTATTCTATCGTTTACCAGGATTTATCGCAGTGATTATGCTAGGGCTGTATATTTTTATGACGCTTCTTGTCTTTAACTGGATGCATGCTGTTCTTACATTGCCAGGTATTGCGGCTTTAGTGCTCGGGGTTGGTATCGCTGTTGATGCGAATATTATTACGTACGAGAGATTGAAGGAAGAATTGCGAATTGGTAAATCCATGATGTCAGCATATCGCTCAGGTAACCATCGTTCCTTAGCGACAATTTTGGATGCAAATATTACAACCCTTGCAGCAGCCGGCGTGCTATTTGTATATGGTACAAGCTCTGTACAAGGGTTTGCAACAAGTTTGATTGTAAGTATTTTTGTTGGTTTTATTACGAACGTATTCGGTACTCGTTTCTTACTAGGATTACTTGTGAAGAGCCGTTATTTTGATAAAAAACCAGCTTACTTTGGTGTGAAACAAAAAGAAATTATTCCATTGTCAAAAGGCGTTGAGCATGCACCAACAAAATTTGACCGCATTAACTTTGTAAGTATCGGTCACAAATTTTTATTATTCTCAATTGTAGTTGTTATTGCAGGAGCAATTATACTACCAATTTTCAAACTGAACTTAGGTATTGACTTTGCAAGTGGTACACGTATGGACTTGCAATCAAAACAAACAATTAGTGTTTCTCAAGTTTATAAGGATTTACATGAATTGAAAATTGATGTGAAAGAAGAAGATATTGTACCAACAGGTGATGACAATAAAGGATTCGCTGTTCGTACAATTGGTGTTTTATCAAAAGAGGAAATCGCAAAAGCGAAAACATTCTTCCATGATAAATATGGTACAGAACCAAATGTAAGCACAGTTTCGCCAACAATCGGGAAGGAAATTGCACAAAATGCCTTCATCGCAGTTCTGATTGCTTCAGCGGTTATCATACTATATGTAAGCATTCGTTTCCGATTTACATATGCGGTATCTGCTGTCGCTGCATTACTCCATGATGCATTTGTAATGATTGTGGTGTTTAGTATTTTCCGTTTGGAAGTAGATTTAACATTTATTGCAGCTGTCTTAACCATTATTGGTTATTCTATCAATGACTCGATTGTTACATTTGACAGAAACCGTGAGTTATACAAACAGAAAAAACGTATTCGCGATTCAAAAGATCTAGAAGAAATTGTAAACGCGAGTATTCGTCAAACAATTGGTCGTTCTATTAATACAGTATTAACTGTGCTATTCCCTGTGATTGCACTGATGATTTTCGGTAGTGAATCGTTACGAAACTTCTCGTTTGCATTAATGATAGGATTAGTTGTAGGTACGTATTCTTCTGTTTTCGTTGCATCCCAAATTTGGCTTATGCTTGAAAAGCGCCGTTTGAAAAAAGGAAAGAAAAAGATAGTAGCAGAAGAATCTAAACCACAAGTTTAAAATGAGAAAAATAAAAGATGATGTCTCTTTCGAGGCATCTCTTTTTTCGTCTATGGATACAATAAAGAGATATTTCCTTTTATGTACCTAGCTAAAGGAAGTAGAACCAATTGGGGTCTGAAGAGAAGCTTTCTTCTTTAGGTTAGGAAACTGTTGGAATAGGATTAAGTGATGCTCTTTCTTATGAAAGTAGTAATGGATAAACGAGAAGGGAGTGATACTATTGTTAGCATTTTTGCTACAATGAAAAGGTATTTTTGAGAAAAGAAGGGACTTCAGTTATGGAAAAAGATGAACGTTTTAAACAGGCGGAGTTTGGAGCTATTGTCGGAATCGTTGGGAATATTGTGCTAGCGATTGTGAAAGCAGTAATCGGCTATATGGGAAATAGTAAAGCGCTTTTAGCAGATGCAGTTCATTCAGCATCGGATGTAGTTGGTTCGTTGGCTGTCTTTTTTGGGCTGCGTGCAGCTAAGCAACCGCCTGATGAAGATCATCCTTATGGTCATGGGAAAGCGGAATCGATCTCAGCGATTATTGTTGCCGTTTTATTATTTATTGTTGGAATTGAAATTGCTATATCTTCGATTAAAGCTTTTACTGAGGAACTTGATCCGCCGAAAGGGATTGCCATTTTTGCTGTTATCCTTTCTATTGTTGTTAAGGAAGGGATGTTTCAATATAAGTATCGGTTAGGGAAACGGGTAAATAGTGATGCAATTATTGCAAATGCATATGAACACCGTTCAGATGTGTTTTCTTCAATTACAGCTTTAATCGGAATTTGTGCAGCAATTATTGGAAATCAAATAGATGCTAGTTGGCTTGTGTATGCTGATCCTGTTGCAGGGCTATTTGTCTCATTATTTGTTGTAAAGATGGCATGGGATATTGGTGGAGAGGCGATTCATACGACACTTGATCATGTTCTGCATGAAGAACATGTCATTCCATTAAGGGAAGCAGTTCTTCAAATAGAAGGCGTGAAGAAAATAGGTTCTCTATATGCGCGTGAGCATGGACATTATGTAATTGTTGATATTAAAGTGTCTGTTGACCCATATATTACAGTGGAAGAAGGGCATCGTATTGGGAAATGTGTAAAAGAAGTATTAATGAAGCAAGATAATGTCCAAAATGTGTTTGTTCATATTAATCCGTATTCGCCAGATTAATACGAATGTTGTGGAATGGTGAATGATATTGTCACCCCTTAATCTGTCTTGTATAATGAACAGGTTAAGGGGTGATTTCGTGTTACAACCGAAAACGCGTTGGAAAGAAAAAACATATAATGAAGAACTGGTGAGGGAATTAGCAAGTAAATTGCAATTATCACCACTTGTTGTTTCTTTATTCCTCGGTAGAGGTTTAGATACAGAAGATAAGATTATGGATTTTTTTAATACAGCAGAGCAAGAATTTCATGATCCATTTTTATTAGAAGGCATGGATCGGACAGTAGAGCGTGTGAAACAGGCGATCCAAAATGGAGAGCAGATTTTAATATTTGGTGACTATGATGCAGACGGAGTCAGTAGTACGACCGTACTATTTTTAGCGCTTCAAGAATTAGGAGCAGATGTGGAATTTTATATTCCAAACCGTTTTACGGAAGGATATGGACCAAATGAAGAGGCGTTTCGTTGGGCGCACCAAGCCGGTTTTTCTTTAATTATTACGGTTGATACAGGAATAGCAGCAGTACATGAGGCGCAAGTGGCAAAAGAGCTTGGAATTGATTTAATTATTACAGATCATCATGAGCCACCGCCAGAACTGCCAGAAGCACTTGCGATTATTCATCCGAAGCTTGAGGGTGGTGTATATCCGTTTCACTATTTAGCAGGGGTTGGTGTTGCTTTTAAAGTAGCGCATGCGTTGCTAGGGCGTGTTCCGGAGCATTTGCTAGAAATTGCTGTTATTGGTACAGTAGCTGACTTAGTATCACTTCATGGTGAGAATAGATTAATTGTACAGCGCGGATTAAAACATATGAGAATGACAAAAAACATCGGCTTAAAAGCACTTTTTAAAGTGGCGAATGTCTCGCAAAGTGAAATTACAGAAGAAAGTATTGGTTTTTTGTTGGCGCCTCGTATTAATGCGGTTGGACGTTTAGAAGATGCTGCTCCGGCAGTTCATCTTCTGCTATCAGAAGATCCAGAAGAAGCAAAAGAGCTGGCAGAAGAAATTGATGAATTAAACAAACTACGAAAAGATATTGTGAAACAAATTACCGAGGAAGCAATTATTGAGGTGGAATGTAAATATCCACCAGAGGAGAATAAAGTGCTTGTTCTTGCGAAAGAAGGCTGGAACCCGGGGGTAATTGGAATTGTTGCTTCTAAATTGGTAGAACGTTTTTATCGTCCGACGATTGTGTTAAGTATTGATTCTGAGAAACAAATTGCCAAGGGATCTGCGCGCAGTATTGAAGGGTTTGATTTGTTTGCTAATTTATCGGATTGTAGAGATTTATTACCTCATTTTGGAGGTCATCCAATGGCAGCAGGGATGACGCTTCATATGAATGATGTAGATGAACTGAGACGCCGTTTGAATGAACAAGCGAATGCAGTCTTAGTAGAGGAAGATTTTATTCCGATTACAACTATAGATGCCGTTTGTAAAGTAGAGGATGTCACTCTTTCAGCAATTGAAGATATGCAGAAGTTGGCACCATTTGGTGTTGGAAATCCAAAACCATGTATCGCAGTGAAAGATGCTGATTTAGAAAGTATTCGCGCAATCGGATCAGATGGCTCTCATTTAAAAATGGCTCTTCGGGATGGACAAGCTACGCTAGATACAATTGGTTTTGGATTTGGTGCCTATGCAAAAGAGATTTCTCCAGTTGCGAAAGTTTCTGTTGTAGGAGAAGTATCTATTAACGAATGGAATAATTTTAAGAAACCGCAGTTAATGATGCAAGATATCGCAGTAGAAGCGTGGCAACTATTTGATTGGCGCAGCATGCGTAATGTAGAAGTGAATTTAGCAGAACTTCCAAAAGAAAAAATAATTATAGTGTATTTTTCTGAAGATGTATTGAATAAATTTTCTTTAGAAGGTTATAAAGAGCAACTTGTGCATGCATCAGCAGTCACTCGTTTAGATGGTGAGTATATTGTTTTACTTGACTTACCAAAAGGGATAGAAGAGTTGCGAAATATATTTCAAGTTGGCTTCCCGGCTCGTATTTATACGTTATTTTATCAAGAAAATAATCATTTGTTTAGCACAGTTCCAACGAGAGAACACTTTAAATGGTATTACTCTTTCTTACATCAAAAAGCCCCATTTTCTTTAAGGCAATATGGCGAGCAACTATGCCGTCATAAAGGGTGGTCAAAAGATACAGTAAATTTCATGACACAGGTGTTTTTTGAGTTAGAATTTGTTACAATAAAAGACGGTGTCATTTTTATGGCCGAACAAATTCAAAAGCGTGATTTAACTGAATCGAACACATATCGTGAGAAAATGAACCATTTACAACTTGAAAAAGAATTAGTATATAGCACATATCAACAGCTGTACACATGGTTTGAAACGATTCGTAATCATAAAGAAATAGAACAGTTAAGATAAGGGGTTTGCTATTTACAAGCCTTTCATATCTGAGGAGGATTCAGAAATATGGATTTTAAGCAACATATCGCAATTGTACCAGATTATCCAAAAGAAGGAATTGTATTTAAAGATATTACACCTTTAATGAACAATGGGAAAGCATATAAAGCGGCAACAGATGAAATCGTTGCTTATGCAAAAGAAAGAAATATTGATCTTGTAGTAGGACCAGAAGCGCGTGGGTTTATTATTGGTTGCCCAGTTTCTTATGCGTTAGAAGTAGGATTTGCGCCTGTTCGTAAATTAGGGAAATTACCACGAGAAATCATTAAAGTTGATTACGGTAAAGAGTATGGTAAAGATGTTCTAACAATTCATAAAGATGCTATTAAGCCAGGTCAACGAGTATTAATTACAGATGATTTATTAGCTACAGGCGGAACAATTGAAGCAACGATTCAACTTGTTGAAGAACTTGGTGGAATTGTAGCTGGTATTGCATTTTTAGTAGAGCTTACTTATTTAGAAGGTCGTGAAAAATTAGAAGGTTACGATGTATTAGTATTAGAAAAATACTAATGATAAGATAGGTGAAGTTACGGCGATAAAAAGTACCCGTGAATCTCTTGGAGAGGAGCGGGTACTTTTGTATAATTGTATAAAAAAGTATGGCGAAATATCAGTAAAATCTTTTCCTTTTCACAATTCACAATCATTAGGTTATAATGATAGAATAAAATTTATTCTACTGACAAGGGAAAGACAATTTTCAATAAAAGGTGATTCGATGGCAAATGAGCAAGTACTAACAGCCGAACAGGTACTCGAAAAAGCGGGACAATATTTAGCGGACGATGATATAGAACTGGTGGCGCGTGCCTATGAATATGCACGTGATGCACATAGCGAACAGTATAGAAAATCGGGCGAACCATATATTATTCATCCGATTCAAGTTGCAGGTATTTTAGTTGATTTACACATGGATCCCTCTACAGTATCAGCTGGATTTTTACATGATGTAGTAGAAGATACAGAAGTTACATTAGAGGATATTGAACGGGAATTTAGTAAAGAAATTGCAATGCTTGTTGATGGTGTTACAAAACTTGGGAAAATTAAATATAAGTCTCATGAACAGCAACAGGCAGAGAACCATCGCAAAATGTTTATTGCAATGGCGCAAGATATTCGTGTCATTTTAATTAAATTAGCTGACCGGCTTCATAATATGCGTACGCTTAAGCATTTGCCTCAAGAAAAGCAGCGTCGCATTGCAAATGAAACGTTAGAAATTTTTGCACCTTTAGCACATAGGCTCGGAATCAATACGATTAAATGGGAGCTTGAAGATACATCACTTCGTTATTTAAATCCACAACAATATTATCGTATTGTGAATTTGATGAAGCGAAAACGCGCGGAACGTGAAGAATATTTAGATGAGGTTATGACAAGTATTCAAGAGAAATTAAATGAGGTTTCTATTCATCCAGATATTTCAGGAAGACCGAAACATATTTATAGCATTTATCGTAAAATGGCACTTCAAAATAAACAGTTTAATGAAATTTATGATTTGTTAGCTGTGCGTGTTGTTGTCAATAGTATTAAGGATTGCTATGCGGTATTAGGAATTATTCATACGTGCTGGAAACCGATGCCAGGACGTTTTAAAGATTATATCGCAATGCCAAAAGCAAACCTATATCAATCGTTGCATACAACTGTCATCGGTCCAAAGGGCGATCCACTTGAAGTGCAAATTCGTACGAAGGAAATGCATGAAATTGCTGAATATGGAATTGCGGCACACTGGGCATATAAAGAAGGAAAAGCAGCAGCGACAGGAACGCTTGAGAAAAAATTAACATGGTTTAGACAAATATTAGAATGGCAAAACGAAGCTTCTAATGCGGAAGAGTTTATGGAGTCATTAAAGATTGATTTATTTTCCGATATGGTGTTTGTCTTTACACCAAAAGGTGATGTAATGGAATTGCCAATGGGTTCGGTTCCAATTGATTTTGCATACCGTGTTCATTCAGAAATCGGTAATAAGACCATTGGCGCAAAAGTAAATGGTAAAATGGTCACTCTTGATTATAAGTTAAAAACAGGTGACATTATTGAAATTTTAACCTCTAAACATTCATATGGACCAAGTCAAGATTGGGTAAAACTTGCACAAACTTCTCATGCGAAAAATAAGATTCGTCAATTTTTCAAAAAGCAACGTCGTGAAGAGAATATTGACAAAGGACGCGAACTTGTTGAAAAAGAAGTGCGTAGCTCAGAGTTTGAAATGAAAGAAGTACTCGCACCAGATAATTTAAAACGCGTTGCGGAGAAATTTAATTTTGCTAATGAAGAAGATATGTTTGCAGCGGTAGGATACAACGGGATTACAGCTGCGCAAATTGTAACGCGATTAACGGACAAGTTCCGCAAACAACGTGAAGAAGAGCAAGATATTGTTGAGGTTAAAGAAGTTCGTAAACCAATGAAAATTCGAAAATGGGACTCTGGTGTAAAAGTAAGTGGTGCAGATAATTTATTAATTCGTTTATCAAAATGTTGTAACCCAGTTCCCGGTGACGATATTATCGGATATATTACGAAAGGCCGCGGTGTCTCTATTCATCGTCGTGACTGCGTGAATGTGCACACGGAAGAAGCGAAAGAGCGTTTATTAGAGGTCGAGTGGGAAGGTAGTCCTGAAAAAGAAATTGAGTATAATGTTGATATTGAAATTTCTGGTTACGATCGTCGCGGCTTGTTAAATGAGGTGCTACAAGCTGTTACAGAGACGAAAACTTACATTTCGGCTGTTTCGGGTCGAAGTGACCGCAATAAAATGGCAACCATTAACATGTCGATTTCCATTCGTAACTTACAACATTTGAAAAAGGTAGTAGAGCGTATTAAACAAGTTCCAGAAATTTATGCAGTACGCCGTATGATGCATTAATAGGGAGTGTATAACATATGAGAGTTGTCTTACAGCGATCAAAGGAAGCGTCCGTCACAGTAGATGGTGAGATTGTGGGACAAATTCCGTTTGGCTTAACATTACTAGTTGGCATTACGCATGAAGATACAGAACAAGATGCAGCTTACATTGCTGAAAAAATTGCGAACTTACGTATTTTTGAAGATGAGAACGGCAAAATGAACCATTCTATACTCGATGTAAAAGGACAAGTTTTATCCATCTCGCAATTTACATTATACGGGGATTGTCGTAAAGGAAGACGCCCAAACTTTATGAATGCTGCGAAACCTGACTATGCAGAGCGCTTATACGATTTCTTTAACGAAGAAATTCGTAAACAAGGGCTGCACGTAGAAACAGGTAAATTCGGAGCAATGATGGACGTTTCTTTAGTAAACGATGGTCCGGTGACCTTAATTGTAGAAAGTAAATAGTGTTTTGGAAGAAGAGAGGAGTATGTGAGCCTCTCTTTTTTTATAATTTCTTTTAATGGTATATTTTTCTAATTATTGTTATGATATTTGTGAAAATACATAATATATTTTGGGGGATTATGGGAGGAGAATTTGATGGAAACGTTTGTACTTGTTCATGGTGCATGGGATGGTAGTTATGTCTGGGGGAAAGTGGCTGCACTTTTAAGGAAAGATGGCCATCGTGTATATACTCCTACATTAACGGGGCTTGGAGAACGAACACATCTTATGCAACCTAGTATCGGATTAAATACATATATTCAAGATATTGTTAATGTCATTCGATACGAGGAGTTAAAAGACGTAATTTTAGTGGGGCATAGTTATTCTGGTATGGTGATTACAGGTGTGGCGGAAGTAATTCCAGAATTTATTAAGAAAATGGTATATGTGGATGCAATGATTCCGGACGACGGTGATTCTGTCATGGACATTTCTGGATCAAAAATGGCTGCACACTTTATAGAAGAAGTAAAAGCATACGGGGAAGGATGGCGTGTTCTACCTAGAAATACATTCGATGAAAGAAAATCAGCTATGTCATTGTTGGCTTTTACACAAGCTGTTGAAATAAAAAATCCTATTGTTCAACATATACCGCATATATACGTAGAAATACAGGATCATCCAGAGTATTGGCCAATGACACCTATCTTCTTAGCGTCAGCAAAAAAAGCAAGAGATAGAAAATGGAATGTTTTTTCCATTGAATCTGGTGGACATTGGATAATGGAAACAAATCCAGAGGCATTAGTCCATATATTGAATAAGTGTGTAGAATGAGTTTACTTTCTATGGTAGAAGGGAAAGCAAAAGTAGGAGATAGATTTGGGTACTGCCAGTATTTAATATCGCCCTATATTTCATGATGAAGTTATGTATTCTTGGAGTTGTAGGAGATTGGGGATTTCGAGCAGAAGAAATACTGGCTATCATTATTGTTGTGAATCGAACGCTAATGTTTGTTTGGAAGCAATAAATTAATGATATAGTATAATGTAAGCAATAGTAAAAATATTCGAATATATGTGTGGTCAGGGGGAGAAAGTGTATGAATTGGTCTATATTCAAAGATTCTAAATTTTTCTTGTGGTTCAGCTTGGCTCTTTTTTTACATGCAGTAGGAGTTACTCTCGTAGCCTTAAGTTACAGTACTTGGGTAATATTTGTAATAGCAGCAAGTGTTGTAACATTTTTTATGTTTCAAAGAGCAGATTACTTATATAAAAGTGACATGGAATAACGTGATTCCTTTATACGTATAACCATCCAATCAATATGGAACAATAAAACATAAATACATCCATATTGAATGTGAGGGATACATATATGCGTATGAATGAAAAGGGACATTCTGTTACAAATGGTGCAAATCAATTATTTAATGTGAGTTTCCATGATTTTATTTCAAAAGAACAAACGAATACTGGGATGGAGCTTGCTTCTGAGTTTGGGATTTCCCTTCAAGATGTAAGACGTTTAAAGAAGCAATTGGAACGTTCCTAGAGCACTTGACAATCGTTCTTAACAAACGTATAGTAATTTTATATTTACATATGGACAGAACCGTTGATCGAGAAGAGTAAATGAGATACACATGGAAAGAGAGGAAATGTCTTAGGCTGAAAGCATTTCTACATGATGACTTATTGAATGACACTCTGGAGGTTTTAGCTTGAAAGGCGTATGCTTAGTAGAGTTGAACGCAAACTTTAAGCGTTATTAAAAAAAGTGGAAGCATACGTTGCTTCAATTAGGGTGGCACCACGGGTATTATACTCTCGTCCCTACTGGATAATCAGTAGAGTCGAGAGTTTTTTTATTTTTATTAAGATTAAAATAATTTGAGGAGGAACTGAATATGTCTATTCAAATCCCACGCGGAACGCAAGATATTCTTCCAGGTAGTGTAGAATTATGGCAATATATCGAAGGACAAGCGCGCGAAATTTGCCGTCGTTACAATTATAAAGAAATTCGTACACCAATTTTTGAACATACAGAGCTGTTTTTACGCGGCGTTGGTGATACAACAGATATTGTTCAAAAAGAAATGTACACATTCCAAGATCGCGGAGACCGCAGTTTAACACTTCGTCCAGAAGGTACTGCACCTGTTGTGCGTTCTTATGTTGAAAATAAAATGTTCGGTGATGCAACACAGCCAACGAAATTATACTATATCGGTCAAATGTTCCGTTATGAAAGACCGCAAGCAGGTCGTTATCGTCAATTCGTCCAATTCGGTATTGAAGCAATCGGTAGTAACGATCCTGCAATTGATGCCGAAGTAATTGCACTTGCGGTAGAATTTTACCGCGGTATGGGTTTAAAAAATATTAAAGTTGTATTAAATAGCTTAGGAGATCCAGCGAGCCGTCAAGCGCATCGAGAAGCGTTAATCGCTCACTTTAAACCGCGCATCGGTGAGTTTTGTTCCGATTGCCAATCTCGTTTAGAGAAAAACCCACTTCGTATTTTAGACTGTAAGAGAGATCGTGATCATGAATTAATGAATACAGCACCATCTATTACAGATTATTTAAACGAAGAATCAACGGCATATTATGAAAAGGTTCAAGAGCTATTAACAATGATGGGCGTTCCATTTGAAAAAGATCCAAACTTAGTGCGTGGTTTAGATTATTATCAACACACTGTTTTTGAAATTATGAGTGAAGCGGAAGGATTTGGTGCCATTACAACATTAAGTGGTGGTGGACGTTATAATGGACTTGTTCAAGAAATCGGTGGCCCAGAAATGCCTGGTATCGGTTTTGCGATGAGTATTGAACGTTTAATTATGGCACTAAAAGCTGAAAATATCGAGTTGCCAATTGAAAATACAATTGATTGTTACGTTGTTGCACTTGGTGATAAGGCGAAGGATCATGCTGCAAAAGTTGCTTTTGACCTTCGTAAATCTGGCCTATCAGTTGAAAAAGATTATTTAAATCGTAAAATGAAAGCACAATTTAAATCAGCGGATCGTCTAAATGCGAAATATGTAGCGGTATTAGGTGAAGATGAGCTAGATAAAGGTGTGATTAATTTGAAGGATATGGCGACAGGCGAGCAAGAAGAAGTAGCATTAGATGTATTTGCTTCATATATCGCAGAGAAATTAATATAGGGGGAACTTGTAATGGCTGAAAGAACACATGCATGTGGAAGAGTAACAGTAGAAGCAATTGGACAAACCGTTCAATTAAAAGGTTGGGTACAAAAGCGCCGCGATTTAGGTGGGCTAATCTTTATCGACTTACGTGACCGTACAGGTATTGTACAAGTTGTCTTTAGTCCAGAAACATCAAAAGAAGCGTTAGAAGTAGCAGAAACAATTCGTGGTGAATACGTATTACATGTAGAAGGTACAGTTGTTGCGCGCGGAGCTGGTGCAATTAATGAAAATATGGCAACTGGCCAAATTGAAGTGCAAGCGACGAAAGTAACGGTCTTAAATGCAGCGAAAACAACTCCGATTATTATTGCAGATGATACAGATGCATCAGAAGATGTTCGTTTAAAATATCGTTATTTAGATTTGCGTCGTCCTGTTATGTACAATACATTCAAAATGCGTCACGATGTAACGAAAACAATTCGCAATTTCTTAGATACAGAAGAATTTTTAGAGGTGGAAACACCAATTTTAACAAAGAGTACACCAGAAGGTGCTCGAGACTATTTAGTACCAAGTCGTGTACATGACGGTGAGTTTTATGCATTACCACAATCTCCGCAACTATTTAAACAGCTTCTTATGGTCGGTGGATTTGAGCGCTATTATCAAGTAGCACGTTGTTTCCGTGATGAAGATTTACGTGCGGATCGTCAACCAGAATTTACACAAATCGATATCGAAGCTTCCTTCTTAACGCAAGAAGAAATTTTAGACATGATGGAACGCATGATGACGAAAGTGATGAAGGATGTAAAAGGGGTAGAAATTAGCGTACCATTCCCTCGTATGACATATGCTGATGCGATGGCTCGCTATGGCTCTGATAAACCAGATACACGCTTTGAAATGGAACTAACGGATTTATCTGAATTTGCAGCGGGCTGCGGTTTTAAAGTATTTACAGGTGCTGTAGAAAATGGTGGACAAGTAAAAGCGATTAATGCAAAAGGTGCAGCAAGCAAATATTCTCGTAAAGATATCGATGCATTAACTGAATTTGTAAAAGTATACGGTGCAAAAGGTTTAGCTTGGTTAAAAGTGGAAGAAGATGGCTTAAAAGGACCGATTGCGAAGTTCTTTAATGAGGAAGAAGCAAATGTAATAATGACTACATTAGAAGCTTCTGCGGGCGATTTATTACTATTCGTAGCTGATAAGAAAAGTGTTGTGGCAGATAGCTTAGGTGCACTTCGTTTACGCTTAGGTAAAGAGCTGGAACTAATTGACGAAAATAAATTCAATTTCTTATGGGTAACAGATTGGCCGCTTCTTGAATATGATGAGGAAGCAAATCGTTACTTTGCGGCGCACCATCCATTCACAATGCCGTTCCGTGAAGATGTTGAGCTATTAGAAACAGCGCCTGAAAAAGCGCGTGCACAAGCGTACGACCTTGTATTAAATGGTTATGAACTTGGCGGTGGATCCCTTCGTATTTACGAGCGTGATGTACAAGAAAAAATGTTCAAAGCACTTGGATTCACACAAGAAGAGGCGCGAGAGCAGTTCGGTTTCCTATTAGAAGCGTTTGAATATGGTACACCACCACATGGCGGAATCGCATTAGGTTTAGACCGTCTAGTGATGTTACTTGCTGGTCGTACAAACCTTCGCGATACAATCGCGTTCCCAAAAACAGCAAGTGCAAGCTGCTTATTAACAGATGCGCCAAGCCCGGTTGCTGGAGCGCAGCTGGAAGAGTTACATTTGAAATTGAATGTAAAAGAATAGAAATAAGAATGAAGCTAGATGGGGTATACTAACTCCGTCTAGCTTTTTTAGAGTAAACAAAATTTTGATGGCATTCGCATGTTTGTTAGATGGCCAGTCTATTTCAATATGTATTTTTAAAGATTGTGTAACTTTTTCTATACAAATAGTCGGAAAAACGCTAGAATACTTCATGGTAGACCATTTTTGTAATAGGAGTGTAGAGCTGAATGTTACATCAATTTTCACGAAATGAATTAGCCTTTGGAAAAGAAGGACTTGAAATATTAAAAAATAGTACAGTCGGTATTCTAGGGATTGGCGGCGTAGGGTCATTTGCAGCTGAAGCGTTAGCTCGCTCTGGTGTAGGACGTCTTGTATTAGTAGATAAAGACGTTGTTGATATTACAAACGTAAACCGTCAAATTCATGCATTAGTTTCTACTGTAGGACGTTCAAAGGTAGAACTAATGAAAGAACGCATCGCTGATATTAATCCAGACTGTGAAGTTATCGCATTAGAAATGTTTTATACGGAAGAAACGTATGAAGATTTCTTTCAATATGGATTAGATTTTGTCGTAGATGCTTCCGATACGATTACGTACAAGATTCATTTAATTAAGCAATGTTTACGTCGTAAAATTAAGATAATCTCAAGTATGGGCGCGGCGAATAAAATGGATCCAACTCGTTTCCGTATCGCAGATATTTCAAAAACGCATACGGATCCAATTGCGAAAGTAATTCGTACGAAACTTCGTAAAGAAGGGATTAAAAAAGGTGTGAAAGTTGTATTTTCTGATGAAAATCCAATTGTCATTCGTGAGGATGTACGTAAAGAGATTGTTCCAGATGAAAATGCAAAAATTCGTAAAGCGAAATTACCACCTTCTTCTAACGCATTCGTACCATCTGTAGCAGGTCTAATTATGGCTAGTCACGTTGTACGCGAACGCATCAAAAATATCGAAGTGAAGCGTGTAGGGCAAGATTAAAGAGAAACAAGGATAGATATAGTTGCGATTAAAAATCATATTTATGATTTTTTTCAGCAAATAAGAAAGCCTCCCCACCTCATAATAAATGGCGGGGAGGCTTTTAGTTTTCGGCCGAACATATAATATCCAAATCTCCATTTTGATCCGTTTTAAAAATAGGGGCGATTTGTTCTGTTTGCTGATCTTTTGAAACGAGATGACGTGCGCGATCCATAATTCTTACAAGCATTGCGTAATCTTTCTCAATCGTTTGTTGTTGCTTTGTTAGAGCAACTAATTTTGTTTCAAGCTCATCATTTATTTTTTGTAAAGAAGTAAGCTTTGTTTGCAATATTTTATTTTCATTTTGTAACTTTGTAAGTGAAGGTTGATGTTGTTCTATATTTTGTAAAAATGAAATGACATCTTGCATTGTAAGTGATTTTAAGTTGCTTGGAATGTCCTCTGAACTTTTGGCATTGATTATAAGTTGCTTTTCTTCTTTTGTTTTGAGATATTTTTCTTTTTCTATTCTAGCTTCCGAACGTTTTAATTCTTTTCTTTGTTTTTTTGCAAGTTGTATGGCCTCTTCATAATTTTGTCGAACTTCTGCATTCCATCTAAATCCGCACGCTGCGGACGTTCGGTTTAACTGATCTCCAACTTCATCAAACGCTTTTAACTGTGTACTTCCGCTACGAATATGTCGTAATACGGTTTCTGCTAACAGGAAATCATCTTCTTTCGTCCATGCATCTTGGCGCGTTTTCATAAGTGAAACCTCCATTATGATGTCGTTTTCGCTTAGATTACCCTTTTAGTTTGCTTTTATACTAGTTTGCATATTTTGCTATTTACTTGTACCTCTTGTAAATAAAATTTGTATTGCGTTTTATATTATTAAACAAATATAAGGATGGTACATGTAATACTTCTGATCATTCATAGATGTATTTTGAACTGTTTTCACTTATATTAATTACTATTTTTATTTGTTTTATATTATGGTGAAGTGTTTTCGATATTTTCCAGGTGTTTTATTAGTGAACTTTTTAAAAACTTTAGTAAAGTAGCTTTGGTCACTAAAATTGAGCCAAGCACAAATGTCGGATAAAGAATAATCCGTTAAAGTTAGTAATTTTTTTGCTTCTTCTACGCGCTCGCGTTGAATATATTCATTTAATGAGATTCCGACTTCTTCTTTGAATAATATAGATAAGTAATTTGGATTCATATTGACCATACGAGCAAGTTGCTTAACAGATATTTTTTGGTAAATATTTTTAAAAATATAGTTTTGACAAGTAGTGATAGCTTTTGAATGGTGCTGCGCTTTATGTTCCTTTACACGATCTGCAAATGTACACAGAGCAACTTTTAGCAATTTATCAATGGTTTTTATATCTTTTGATTTTTCGATATTTTGTATATACATCTCACCAAGTGTACGAGCGATTCCAGAAGGAAGACCACCCTTTATCGCATATTTAGCAACAAGTGTGATGGAAGAAATCCCTTTATTTTTTTGGTATCGCAACTGATTAAGTGAAGACATGGATTTAATTGTTTCTTGTGAATATGCATCATAATATTTGAGACATGATTCTTTATCCCCATCTTTGATAGCCACAAGTAATCGTTGTTCTAATGAAAAATTAAAATTAATAGATTCAGTCATCTTTTTTATTGGAATATATGAATATTTATTGAAGATATTTGTATTTATCTCATCAAGTGAGTTGTTCTTATTTAAAAAGGTATTTGTATCTAATCTCTTTTTATAGATTAAGTTATAACATAGACATGCTATATTCACTAAGAACCATTTATCTTTGACTGGTAATGAAAGAAAGTAGTTCTTTAATTTTTTGGGACTTGTAGAGGAATTCAAATCTTTTAGCATGTTGTCAATTATCTCGTCTGAAAAATGTATATGCGTTGCAGGGCCAATAATAACCGTACCATTAACTATGTAATCGTTCCTTATGTGAATTAAAATGAAATGCTCTAGATATTGAGTGGTTCTGAAGATAGGAACATTATATGGATCACCTTTCTGATAAAGTGTATATAATTCTTCCTCCTTTGAGGTATAGAGAGGGTTAGAAAGATTTTGTGATGTAAATTTACGAAGAATATTTTTGTTAGTATCTAAAAAACAAACTGGGATTTTGAAAGATTGAAAAAATACATTGCAAGTGTATTCTATATCGACTAGATTGATTGATTTAGTCATTTTCTTTTCCTCCTTACAGTTGTATGTACTAGATGCGTAATGACAATTACTTATTTGATCATAAAGCATTGTAAATGTCATTACATGTAACAAAAAGGTATTTTTTAGTGAAAATACCAAACTTCTAAGAATAATACCATAATTTCTCAAAAATAGCACATATTATTTAATAGGTGAGTAACAGCTATTGAAGGTAGCGTAAAAGCTGAGAATTATTATATTTGTTTCATAGTTGTTGATGTTATCTGCCAAGAAAACTATTTAGATTTGAAAAGTATATGATCTTACAAATGGAAAAAAGGGAGAGATGTCAATGGATAATTTTCGAAGGAATGAATTGAGATATAACACAAGGAACAAAGATATATGAGATAGCGTTTGTTTTTACAATAATTCATAAAAAGTGTATGGATATATTTATATAAAAATAAAGATTACTGAGGAATCTGATTTGGGCAGAAAATGTAATAGTAAAAAATAAGAAGAGTAACTGGGGAATTGTAAACATTGGGGATATTGGAACAACTATGTTTTATGTTATCCGTTCAATACTGATACTTGTAGTACCATTGTTAATTTTTCTAAGAAGAATAGCGGTAAATAGATTGAAAAAATGATAGAAGTAGCAAAGGGGAAAAGAGAAATGAAAAAGTTATTGAGTATGATTTTAGTCTTTGTACTAATGTTTTCTACATTGCCTAGCTTATTTGCAAATGCAGCTTCAAAAACAAAAGGCTCTTTAACAATTCATAAGTATGAACAAGAGAAAGACAAAATAGCAGGGGCTGAAGGGGATGGTTCTGCGAAGCAAGATGTGCCGAAAGATGCCAAGCCATTAAAAGGTGTAACGTTTGAGGTGAAACAAGTGGCATCCTTTGAGAAAATTTCGAGTGATGGAAAGATTGTGAAAGAAGCAGTGAAACCTGTAGAGACTGCAACTCCGGTTAAAGTAACAACGAATGAAAAAGGAGAAGCGGTATTAAAAGAGCTTCCATTAGGACGTTATGAAGTGAAAGAAGTAGCAGGGCCTCCGCATGTTAACTTAAACCCAAATACGTATACAGTGGATATTCCGCTGACAAATAAAGATGGAAATGTATTAAACTATGATGTTCATATGTATCCAAAGAATGAAATTAAGCGCGGTGCAGTAGAATTAACGAAGACAGGCGCAGACAATAAAGCGCTAGCACAGGCGGAATTCTCTTTATTTAAAGAGGATGGAACAGAATTTAAAAAGGGCTTAGTAACAGATGAGAATGGTTATATTCGCGTACAAGGCTTAGAGTATGGAAAATACTATTTTCAAGAAACAAAAGCGCCAGAAGGATATATGAATGATCCAACAAAATATAAGTTTTTAATTGCAAACTCTGGAACAATTAATGAAGATGGAACAATTACTTCCGGTGAAGTAGTAAAAGTAGCGGTGAAAAACTATGAAGAGCCAACAATTGACAAAAAGATTAATGGAAACTTAGAAGCTTTACCAATTAACCCACTAACAGATTACAATTATGATATTAAAACATTAATTCCAGAAGATATTAAAGAGTATAAGCAGTACGTTGTAACAGACGTGTTAGACAATCGTTTAGTGATTCAAGGTAAGCCAGTTGTGAAAATCGATGGAAAAGAAGTAGATTCAAATGTTGTAGAAGTAGTTGTGGAAGGTCAAAAAGTGATAGCTACTGTGAAAGACTTTGTAAAGTTACATAAGAAAAAAGAATTTCATTTACAAATTAAATCACAAATAAAAGAAGGTGTAAAAGCTGGGACGGAAATTCTGAATAAAGCGACCATTGGGTTTACGAACAAAAACGATGTGACGGGCGATAAGGAATCTAAACCAGTAATTGTTGTTCCGACAACTGGAACGATTGAGTTAACAAAAATTGATGGGGCTAATAGTAAAAAATTACAAGGTGCTGAGTTTGAATTAAGAGATAACGATGGAAAGGTAGTCATTGTAGAAGGAAGAGAAGTAAAAGGTGTATCAGATAAAAATGGTATCATTATATGGAGTAACCTTCCGTATGGAGACTACCAAATTGTTGAAACGAAAGCACCAACATATACAAAAGAAGATGGTACAACAGGTTCTTATCAATTATTAAAGGAACCAATTGATGTGACTGTTAATGAAAATAAACAATCGATTAAATTAACTGTGGAAAATAATAAAAGCGGCTGGATTCTTCCGGCAACAGGAGGCATGGGCACAGCTATTTTTACTGTACTAGGCCTTGTGCTAATGGCTGTGGCAGCATTTGCTTTCTTTAGAAAAAAATCTGCGAATAATTAAGTTTTTAGAGAGGTTTGACCACGTAATGTAAAAAGAGGAGAAGCGATTTGCTTTCCTCTTTTCGACATTTCAGTACGTATAGAGGGGAGAACTATGAAGCGAAATATTGTTTTTGGAGTTTTTGTATTAGGCCTTAGCATTTTCCTATATCCTACTATCAGTAATTGGTTGGCGACGAGGGCACATTATTCTGAGATTAACTCTTATGATAAGAAAATAAAATCATTGCAAAAGAAAGAAATTGAACGTAGGAAAATGGAAGCAGCTGAGTATAACAAACAAGTTCAAAACTCTACGCAAACATTCTCAGATCCGTTTGTTGAAGAACAAAAAAGTAATCAAAAATCGTACGCAGATGCTTTAAATTTGGGCGATGTAATGGGATATATTGAAATACCTAAAATCGATGAAAAATTGCCAATCTATCAAGGAACTTCTGAGGAAGTATTAAGCCGTGGGGTAGGTCATTTAGATAGATCTTCGCTCCCAGTAGGTGGGAAAAGTACGCACACTGTTTTAACGGGGCATCGTGGTTTACCGTCTGCAAAGTTATTTACAGATTTAGATAAGTTAGTTGAAGGAGATCTTTTCTATATTCATTCCTTAAATAATATTCTTGCTTATGAAGTAGATCAAATAAAAGTAGTGTTACCACATGAAACAGATGATTTACTAATTGCAGAAAATCAAGATTATACAACGTTAGTTACATGTACGCCGTATGGATCAAATACACATAGATTGCTTATTCGAGGTGAGCGTGTAGAGTATAGTCAAAAAGAAAAAGAGCGACAAGAAATGAGTAATGGGAAATGGTTCGATAAGTGGATAATCATTGTTCCAATCATACTGTTATGTACATTTCTATTCGCAATTTATAAGAGAAGAATAAGTAGATAAAACATAATCTTGTCTATATGCTCAATTTACAAAATTTTAAAAAAGAATAACGTGAAGGTGGAGACAGGGAAATTGAGACCACAATTGAAGAAGATAAGTATTCATTTTATGGTTTTTTTACTTACATGTGTGAATCTTGTAATATATTTACCGAAAGAAGTACAAGCATCTACAGTAGAATTAAAAGGGTTAGGTAATATCTCTCATTATAATGCAGTCGTTTTTGGTAATCATAGTGCGATAGGTGGAGATATTGAGGGAGCGATAGCAATTCAAGGTGATATGGATGCGTCAGGTTATACCGTTGTAGGTGCTGCAACTGGAGGGGGTAACATAGTTGGTGAAAGATGGATTGACGAAGGATATCCATCCTTGTTATTGTCAGGGAAAATGAAAAAATCTAGAGGAGAATCTTTTATAGTTCAACACGGAATCGTTGTAATGACAAAAGAGGCTGATTTAAATAACATATTACAATCTTATAATCGTATTGTTTATAAAGAAAAATCAGAAATTGATGCGAAATTTAATGAGTTTCGTAATATAGTTGATCAGGTCAATAGGGACGCAAGTCAATACAAAACAAATAACCCGGTACCAAAAATGAGTTATGGTATTGGGGAAGATATGAAGAATCCAAATATATATGTTTCATCAGAAATGACAGGGAAATCAAGTTTAGAGGTGAGAGATGTATATTTACCGAATGCTGATAATAAAGATTTTATTGTTATGTATTCTGATGCAACAGAGATTGCTTTTAAAAACGGGTCAATATTGTATGATACAAACAATGTTGGGACAGCTACCGATGTAGTACAGACTTCACAACCTTATAATCCTCATTCACCGTTTAATAAGCTGTATGAGAAAGTTATTTGGGCATTTCCTAATGCCAAAAAGATTACAACAGATGGTTATGGTGTTGTCGGAAGTGTATTTGCTCCAAATGCAGTGCTAGAAGCGAAAGGTGGTTCCATCAATGGACAAATATTTGTGGGTGAACTACATCAAAGAGGTGGGTTTGAAGGGCATAACTTTCAATTAAACTGGAAGAACTGGAACAAGCATGGCACAGGAAAAGTGAAAATAAAGAAAGTCGATACGAAAAATATCGATAAGAGATTGGCGGGAGCAAAGTTTAATATTGTAGATGGGAACGAAAAAGTAGTAGAAAAATTAGAGACGGATGAAAAAGGAGAAGCAATATCAAAAGATTTACCGATAGGTGAATACAAAATTGTTGAAACAGAAGCGCCAGCGGGCTATGAATTATTAAAAGATAAAGTAACGGTAACAGTAAAGCAAAAAGAGACAGTAGAAATGATGGTGAAAAATAAAAAAGCTCCTGATTCAGTAGGTAGAGTGAAACTGAAGAAAGTCGATACGGACAATGTAGATAAAACATTGGCAGGAGCGAAGTTTAATCTTGTAGACGGGAACGAAAAAGTAGTAGAAAAATTAGAGACGGATGAAAAAGGGGAAGCAATATCAAAAGATTTACCGATAGGTGAATACAAAATCGTTGAAATAGAAGCACCATCGGGCTACGAATTATCAAAAGATAAAGTAATAGTAACAGTAAAACAAAAAGAGACAGTAGAAATGGTGGTGAAAAATAAAAAAGCCCCCGATCCGGTAGGTAGAGTGAAACTGAAGAAAGCCGATACGGACAATGTAGATAAAACATTGGCAGGAGCGAAGTTTAATCTTGTAGACGGGAACGAAAAAGTAGTAGAAAAATTAGAGACGGATGAAAAAGGGGAAGCAATATCAAAAGATTTACCGATAGGTGAATACAAAATCGTTGAAATAGAAGCACCAGTGGGCTACGAATTATCAAAAGATAAAGTAATAGTAACAGTAAAACAAAAAGAGACAGTAGAAATGATAGTGAAAAATAAAAAAGCCCCTGATTCAGTAGGACAGATTGAGATTGAGAAAGTGGATGCCGAGGATTCAAGTATGAAATTAAAAGGGGCTATGTTTCAAATTTTAAATAAAGACGGGATAGAAGTTGGTATATTAACGACAGATGAAAAAGGTAAGGCTATTTCTAAACAATTGGCACTTGGAAAATATATGATTAAAGAAATAAAAGCACCGGACGGTTACATGTTGCTTAGGGATTCGATTGAGATAGAAGTTACAGAAACGGAAGGAACACAAAAAATAACAGTAGAAAATACGAAGGATGATTGGACAATTCCCAATACTGGCGGTACTGGGACGACAATATTTTATACGAGCGGTGTTATGTTGATGTTTGTAATGTTATTTTTATTGTTCCGTAAGAGAAATCATAAATAAAAATATGGACAAATGAAAGGGTTCAGCTTTAATAGATTTATAAGGATGAGATTTGAAAAGAGGAGGAGCAAATTAATTCCTTCTCTTTTCGTTGTTTTTACTGTCCGTAATAGCCTTCACTTTATATTTCTTGCTTCAATTGGAAGCTACAAGCAGTGGAGGTTTTGAGTAGCTTGTTTGTTGTTTCGTCAAATGTTTTTAACGGTGCTATGCAAAATACCGTCAATCGGTTCCTGCTAACAGGAAATCATTTTCTTTCGTCCATGCATCTTGGCGCGTTTTCATAAGCGAAACCTCCATTATGATGTCGTTTTCGCTTAGATTACCCTTTAGACTTTGTTTTATGCGAATTCTGTAATCTTTCATAAACAGTCGAGAGTGCCTGTTCGAATTTTCCTGTTGTTTTTGGTCGATAGTACTGCTTATTTTTTATTTTGTCAGGTAAGTATTGTTGCTCAATCCATCCGTTTGGATAATCATGCGGATATAAATAACCGATACCTCTTCCTAAAGATTCAGCTCCTTTATAGTGACTATCTTTTAAGTGGTTTGGAATATCACCAGTTTGTCCATTTCGTAAATCGTGGAGTGCTGCATCAAGCGCTTTATAAGCTGAGTTTGATTTTGGTGATAAGCAAAGTTCAATAACAGCATTAGCAAGCGGAATGCGGGCTTCTGGAAATCCAACTCGTTCCGCCGATTCAATGGCCGCCAAAGTTCGAGGGCCAGCTTGCGGGCTAGCAAGTCCAATATCCTCATATGCCATAATAAGAAGTCTTCTGCAAATGCTTTGTAAATCGCCTGCTTCAATTAGACGAGCTAAGTAATGAAGGGCGGCATTGACATCACTTCCGCGCACTGATTTTTGAAAAGCTGATAAGACGTCATAATGAGCGTCTCCATCTTTATCGTGAACAAAGCTTTTTTTCTGTAAACATTCTTCTGCAATCTCTAATGTAATTTCGACTGCTTGCTCATCTGTTGCAAAGCTTGATAAAACAGCAAGTTCAAGTGCATTATAGGCCGAGCGCATATCTCCGCCAGAAGCGCTTGCAAAGTGGCGGATTGCTTCATCTGTAACTGTTACATGATATTCTCCGAGCCCTTTTTCTTTATCAGCTAGTGCCCGTTTTAATCCGGTTAAAATATCATCTTCTGTCAGTGCATGTAGTTCAAAGATTTGACAGCGGCTTCGAATCGCTGAGTTAATGGCGTGAAATGGATTGCTCGTTGTGGCGCCGATTAAAGTAAGGAGCCCGCTTTCTAAATGCGGTAAGAGAAAGTCTTGTTTCGCCTTATCTAGACGGTGTACCTCATCTAAAATTAACACAAGGTGGCGGTGCATTTTTGCTTCTTGTACGACAACTTCCATATCTTTTTTGTTGTGTGTTACCGCGTTTAATAGACGAAATGGTGTCCCGGTACTACCAGCAATAGCACTAGCAATCGATGTTTTTCCTGTGCCAGGAGGACCGTATAAAATCATCGACTGAAAATGGTTGGCTTGAACCATTCGCCATAAAATTTTCCCTTCACCAACTAAATGTTGTTGCCCGATAATTTCTGAAATATTTGTTGGGCGCATTCGGTGTGCGAGTGGTTGTTTCATTGTATCCGTCTCCCTTAAGTTATATAGAATGTAAGTCTATGTTATCATTTTTTTGACTGGAAATTAAAATAGACGTGAGCTTGAAAGAAGGATATAGGTAAATAGTTTTATTTTTCCCTCAATTGTAATGATTTCTGAGTTTTTCAATGTGATTTTATGCTATCATGTTGAATACACAAGTTGAAATTTCTTATAATACTATATTATGCTATAATTTCATAGGATTTTAAATTGTGTTCTTTTGATAAATAAGCGATAACCAAATAGAAGTGACATTTTGAAAAGAGGTGCGAAATAGATGAAAATTTCAACAAAAGGCCGCTATGGTTTAACGATTATGATCGATCTTGCGAAAAAGTTTGGTGAAGGACCGATTTCATTAAAATCAATTGCTAAAGCGCACGATTTATCTGAGCATTATTTAGAGCAATTAATTTCCCCGCTTCGCAATGCTCGTCTTGTAAAAAGTACGCGCGGGGCATATGGTGGTTATGTATTGTCTGATCAACCAGCTAATATAACGGCAGGCGATGTAATTCGTGTGTTGGAAGGGCCAATTAGCGTCGTTGAGATGCTAGAGGAGGAAGAGCCCGCACAGCGTCAACTATGGATGCGTGTTCGTGATGCAGTACAAGAAGTATTAGATAGTACAACATTGGAAGATTTAGTACGCTATGAGGAAGAAAATAATGGGGGTTATATGTTTTACATTTAATTCCTTGTGAAACGATTTGGAAAGAAGGAGATTGAATGGAACGCATTTACTTAGATCATGCAGCAACATCTAAAGTTCATCCAGAAGTGGTCGAAAAGATGATTCCATATATGACGGAAATGTTTGGAAACCCCTCTAGTATTCATTTTTATGGACGACAAGCCCGCCATGCTGTAGATGAAGCAAGACGCACTTGTGCGCGCAGCATTAATGCCAATCCAAATGAAATTATTTTTACAAGCGGCGGTACAGAGGCTGACAATTTAGCGCTTTTAGGTGTAACGCGTGCAAATCGTCATAAAGGGAACCATATTATTACGACAAAGATTGAGCATCACGCTATTTTGCATACATGTGAGGTGCTAGAGCGCGAGGGATTTGAAGTGACATATTTGCCCGTTGATGAAACAGGGCGCGTGCAAATGGATGATGTGAAGGCGGCGTTAACGGATCAAACGATTCTTGTATCTGTTATGTTTGGAAATAATGAAGTGGGAACCGTTCAACCAATTGCAGAAATTGGAGAACTTTTAAAAGAACATCAAGCTTATTTCCATACAGATGCTGTACAAGCCTATGGTTTAATGAAGATTGACGTACAAGAACTGGGAATTGATTTATTATCCATTTCTGCTCATAAGATTAATGGTCCAAAAGGTGTCGGTTTTTTATATGCGAACGCACAAGTGAAATTTGAACCTTTATTAACAGGTGGAGAACAAGAGCGAAAGCGCCGGGCAGGTACGGAAAATGTGCCAAGTATTGTCGGGCTTGGGCATGCTATTTCACTTGCGGAGGAAACGCGTGAGCAAAAAAGTGCCCACTATGAAGAATTTAAAGATATAATGATAGCTGTCTTTCAAAAAGAAGACATTACTTTTGAGGTAAACGGAAATGTAGAATATCGCTTGCCGCATGTGTTGAATGTAAGTTTCACAGGGATGAATATTGAACCGTTTCTTGTGAACTTAGATTTAGCTGGTATTGCAGTATCAAGTGGTTCTGCTTGTACAGCTGGTTCGATTGATCCATCACACGTATTAGTGGCGATGTTTGGAAAAGATTCCGATAAAATACGTTCATCCGTACGCTTTAGTTTTGGGCTTGGGAATACGAAAGAACAAGTAGAAAAAGCGGCGTACGAAACAGTGAAAATCGTGAAACGATTCTCGCAAAACTAGCATGGGAGGTGACATGATGAACAAACTACCTCACGAAACGCGCGTTGTCATCGGGATGTCTGGTGGCGTCGATTCATCTGTAGCTGCGCTTTTACTAAAAGAGCAAGGATATGATGTAATCGGAATTTTTATGAAAAACTGGGATGATACAGACGAAAATGGTGTCTGTACAGCAACAGAAGATTACAATGATGTTATTGAAGTTTGTAATCAAATCGGTATCCCGTATTATGCAGTAAACTTTGAAAAGCAATATTGGGATAAAGTATTTACGTACTTTTTAGATGAGTACCGAGCTGGTCGTACTCCGAATCCAGATGTAATGTGCAACAAGGAAATTAAATTTAAAGCCTTTTTAGAGCATGCGATGGCGCTTGGTGCAGACTATGTCGCAACAGGACATTATGCACGTGTAGCTTATATGGACGGCGAATATAAAATGTTGCGCGGTGTAGATGATAATAAAGATCAAACGTATTTCTTAAATCAGTTAGGTCAAGAACAATTATCTAAAACGATGTTTCCATTAGGTGAATTAAAGAAACCGCAAATTCGTGAAATGGCGAAAGAAGCCGGTTTAGCAACAGCTACGAAAAAAGATAGTACAGGTATTTGCTTTATCGGTGAGCGCAACTTTAAAGATTTCTTAAGCAACTACTTACCTGCTCAACCAGGTGTGATGCAAACATTATCTGGTGAAGTAAAAGGGAAACATGATGGTCTGATGTACTATACAATCGGGCAACGTCATGGCCTTGGTATTGGTGGTAATGGTGACCCGTGGTTTGTTGTTGGGAAAAACTTAAAAGAGAATATCTTATATGTTGATCAAGGGTTCCATAATGAACTTTTATACGGCGATGAAGTCATTGCGACAAATGTAAACTGGGTAAGCGATAGAGCGAAAGAAAAAGAATTTAAGTGCACAGCAAAATTCCGTTATCGTCAAGAAGATAACGGTGTAACGGTTCAAATCGTAGATGAAAATACAATCCGTATTCTTTGTGATGAACCAATTCGGGCGATTACACCAGGACAAGCGGTCGTTTTCTATGATGGAGATGAATGCTTAGGCGGTGCAACAATTGATGAAGTATACCGAAGTGGTAAACAGTTAGACTACCTAGGATAAAACGGAGAAACCTCTGCCGATTAGCGGTCAGGGGTTTCTTTTTTAAAGAGCGAATTTTTGTTCGCTTACAAAATAGAATCTTTGTTATAATTTGTTGTAGAGGTGAAGAACATGTCAAATAAGCTTGAAATAGGCATTCGATATATGCAAGAAGGAAATTGGGAAGAAGCAGCCAAAAACTTTACAGAGGCAATTGAAGAAAATCCAAAAGATGCTCTAGGATATATTAACTTTGCCAATTTACTAGATGTGTTAGGCGATAGCGAGCGTGCAATTTTATTTTATAAACGTGCATTAGAGTTAGATGAAAAATCAGCTACTGCCTATTATGGACTTGGGAACATATATTATAGTCGAGAGCAATTCCAAGAAGCAAAAGCAATGTTTGAACAGGCAATGCAAGGTGGTTTGCAATCAGCTGATATCGTATTTATGCTTGGGATTACACATGTGCAGCTTGGAAATGATCGCCTTGCGTTGCCATTTCTACAAAGAGCTGCGGAATTGGATGAAATGGATGTCGAGGCAGCATTTCAATGCGGATTATGCCTTGCGCGATTAGAGCATGTTAAAGAGGCGAAACCGTATTTTGAAAAGGTATTACAAATGGATAAAGAACATGCTGATGCGTATTATAATTTAGGTGTTGCTTACGTGTTTGAAGAGAATAAGGAAAAGGCGCTTGCTTTATTTAAAAAAGCAACGAAAATCCAGCCAGATCACTTTTTAGCTGGGAATGGTATTCGTTTGTTAGAACAAGAAAGTAAATAAAAACAGCATTAATGAGCAGTTCCCCTCCATCTAAAGGTCAGTTAGGTGGGGGCTACTGCTCATTAGAGTACAGAAGTCGGAAAGGAGTAGCAGAGGAACGATGGAGAATCAACATGCCATGGATTTGTTTGAGGAAGAGAGAAAGTTTATAAAAGCGCAAGTTCTTCATACTATTTTCCACAACGAAGAAAACCTCTATTCCGTTGTCAGTATGAAAGTCATTGAAACAAATGAAGCATATGACGAAAAAAAAGTAATGATCAACGGTCATTTTCCCCGTATGCATGAAGATGAAGTATTTACATTAACAGGGTATTTTAAAGAGCATCCTAAATATGGGAAGCAATATCAAGTTGAAACATTTAAAAAAGAATTGCCCCAAACGAAAACAGGAATGGTGCAATATTTAGCGAGCGATTTATTTAAAGGAATTGGGAAGCGAACAGCTGAAAAAATTGTCAATCATCTTGGAGAACACGCCATTTCTAAAATTATGGATGATCCGGCTGCGCTAGAAGGTGTCGTCAATAAGCAAAAAGCGCAAGAAATATATGAGACGATCATTGAGCATCAAGGGCTTGAAAAAGTGATGAGCTTTTTAAATGGTTATGGATTTGGGACAAAGCTTTCCATTAAAATTTATCAGCAATATAAAGAAATGACACTAGAAGTTATTCGAAATAATCCGTACCAGTTGATTGAAGAAGTTGACGGAATTGGCTTTGGAAGAGCAGACGATATAGGACGTGCTCTTGGGATATCAGGAAATCATAATGATCGTGTACGAGCGGGATGTTTTTATACGTTGGAGAATGTATCGCTTCAATATGGTCATGTTTATATGGAGAAGGAGCAGCTTGTACGTGAAACGATGTCCCTTTTAAATAACCGAGAAGGGACTGTGACGGAAGAAGATATTGTGCAATGCATCGAAATGATGCAAGGCGAAGGGAAAATCATTATAGAGGAAGAGCGTATTTATTTGGCTTCTTTATATTATTCTGAGAAAGGTGTTGTGAAGTCGATTCATCGCCTGATGAGCCAAAAAGAAACGCCGTCATTTCCCGAGGCAGAAGTGTTGTTAACGTTAGGTAAGATCGAAGAGCAGATGAAAGTACAGTATGCACCGCTTCAGCAAGAGGCGATTCAAACAGCACTTCATCAACCGATGATGCTGTTAACCGGTGGCCCAGGAACAGGAAAGACAACAGTTATTAAAGGAATTGTCGAAATGTATGCATCGCTACATGGATTATCGTTAAATCCTAAAGATTATAGCGATGATAATCCATTTCCGATTTTATTAACAGCTCCAACAGGTCGTGCGGCAAAGCGAATGAGCGAATCAACAGGTCTTCCTGCATGTACAATTCACCGTTTGCTTGGTTGGACGCCCGAAGGCTCGTTTCAGCGAAATGAAACAGATCCGGTGCAGGGGAAACTTCTTATTGTCGATGAATTTTCTATGGTCGATATTTGGCTTGCAAATCAGCTTTTGAAATCATTGCCGACAAATATGCAAGTCATTATTGTTGGCGATGAAGATCAATTGCCATCTGTAGGACCGGGACAAGTATTAAAAGATTTATTAAACGCCGGTATCATTCCAACGGTAAAACTGACCGAAATTTATCGGCAAGCTGAAGGGTCATCTGTTGTTCAACTTGCTCATGCGATAAAGAATGGAACATTACCGCCAGATGTAACGAAAAATAAACAAGATCGTTCCTTTATTGCGTGCACGGGGAATCAAATTGTTGATGTTGTAAAACGAGTGTGTGAAAGCGCAAAAGTAAAGGGATTTAGTGCAAAAGATGTGCAAGTGTTAGCACCTATGTATCGCGGATCGGCAGGGATTAATGTGTTAAATGAGGCATTGCAACAAGTCTTTAACCCGAAACAAGAAAAGAGTAAAGAAATTGCTTATGGTGATGTTGTATATAGAAGAGGCGATAAGGTTCTTCAATTAGTCAATCAACCGGAAAGTCAAGTGTTTAATGGAGATATTGGCGAAATTATTTCTATATTTTACGCGAAGGAAAATGTAGAGCAACAAGATATGGTTGTTGTTTCATTTGATGGCATTGAAGTGACATATACGAAGGCTGATTTGAATCAAATTACACATGCATATTGCTGCTCCATTCATAAGTCGCAAGGGAGTGAATTTCCGATTGTAATTATGCCGATTGTAAAAAGTTATAACCGCATGTTGCGTCGGAATTTAATTTATACGGGTATTACAAGAAGTAAAAAGTTTTTGATTATCTGCGGAGAAGAAGAAGCTTTTCGATCTGGAGTGAACCGTCTCGATGATGCCATGCGGCAAACAACTTTAGGAAGTCGTTTGCAAGAGGCAAAAGGCGAAGCACAGATGGTTGTTATTAATGGAGAAGAAATGGACGTGGAAAACATTTCACCGTATGATTTTATGTAACGAGGTGAAATTATATAGTGAAGCTTTCAAGTGTATCATATTGAAAGTTGCTAACATGTATAAATGAATGCAGTTTGGACATAATGGCGAATAGAATCTGGGAGAACGTAAGGAGATGGAAGCCATATGTTTAGTTGTCCAAATTGCAAAGGAAAAGATATTGGAAAAATCGGTGTGAATCAATTTTATTGTTGGAATTGTTATATCGAATTATCGATTTCAAAGGGGAAAATCCATACACATCAAGTAGAAGAAGATGGTTCGTTAAGTTCTCTTGATGATTTATTTGATGAGGATGAAAGAACGATTGGATAACGAAAAGGGGGATTTACTTTGAATCTACGCAATTCATTTATTGCATTAGGAATTGGAGCGGCAGCATATCGATATGCTCGCAAACAAGATTTGTTTTCAAAGCGCAATATGAAAAAAGCACGCAAAATGATTAAGTCGTACTTGTGACGGCTTTTATAAAATGAAAAACTCCCTAAAAATGCAGGGAGTTTTTTTATGCACTTATATGCAAATAAAAAAGTCCGATTTCTGAAAATACATGAGAAAGGCCGTAACAACCAATGCCAAGTACACCATAATACCATAAATGTTTTGCGCGCTCTTTACGTGCTGTATGTGTAAAGAAACCTTTCCAAATTCCTAGACCAATGCAAATCCATTCAAGAATCATACAAAGTGCCGACAAGCTAAGCATAAACCAGACCATTTTGTTCCTCCTGACTATCATTTTATTATGTTGTAGTCTCAGAGTAGTTGTTCTTGTTAGGTTAAATATATGTCCATCTTTTAGAAACAGTATGGTCTGTCTGAAAATATTTTAGTCCAATGATTTTTTAAAGTTTTGCACATAACCTGCTCGGTTTCTTTTCAAAATAAGAGAAGAGGAGGTTTTTCGTTTGAAGAATCTTAAAATCATTTGGATTTATCGACTAGGGTTATTGTTATTAGTATTTCTATGTTTACTTGTTTTTTTAAAAATCAAACCATTATGGGCGCCTATTATATTTGTATGTAAAGTAGCAATTACACCGTTTTTCATTGCTTGTTTTATAGCTTATTTACTGCATCCTTTAATTGAGAAGTTACATAAACAAGGAATGCCTCGTACCCTTGCGATTTTACTCATTTATATTCTCTTTTTTGGCGGCCTTGGTTACGGGATTTATAAAGGAACACCAGTTGTCATTAGCCAGTTGCAAGAAATGAATAAGCAATTTCCTGAGTTTATGAAAATGTACGATTCATGGATGGATGGTGTCACAGAACAAACGGATAATTTCCCTTCGTTTATTCATGATAAAGTAAAGCAAATTTTTGTTGGAATTGAAATGAAAATACAATCCTTATTAAATAAAGTGATGAGTACGGCCCGCGGTGTGCTTGACTCTTTGCTCATCATTTTTCTTATTCCGTTCATTGTGTTTTACATACTGAAAGATTATGGGGCGTTTTATCATGTTTTTTGGAAATTAATCCCTTATAAATGGCGAGATACGGGACAAATATTAGCCAAAGAAATCGATAAATCATTAGGGAGTTATATTCGCGGACAATTATTTGTTTGTTTAGTTTTAGGTGGTGTGTCCGCTCTTGCATTTTGGTTTATCGGTATGAAATATCCATTGCTTCTTGGGATTGTTGTCGGGGTTACAGATATTATTCCATACTTTGGTCCTATTTTAGGAGCTATTCCAACGTTAATGATTGCAGCAACAGTATCTACAAGTTTATTCATTAAAGCTGGGATTGCACTAGCAATTTTGCAATTTGTTGAAAGTAATATTTTATCTCCGTATATTGTTGGGAAATCGTTGCGCATGCATCCAGTTGTCATTATGCTTGCCTTGCTTGTTGGTGGCGAGGTAGGTGGAATTGTCGGTCTTTTAATATCTGTTCCAATTTTAGCGGTTATTCGAACTGTAGTTGTTCATATCAAGCCTCTTTGGAGACGTTGACAAATAGAAACGAATTCGCTACAATTTTGGCATATAGTAGAAACTTATGTCAGTTTCCATCATAAAATGTATTTTATACTGATTTGAAATTGATGACGGAACGAGTATGTCATAGTCCATTTGTAGAGAGAAACTTCCATTGGCTGAAAGAAGTTTTAAATGAAGGATGACAGAACGCTACTCCTGAGAGCAGCTAATCCCTGCCGTCTTGCCACGTTACGGCACCATGAGGTGATGAAATAAATGCATATTACCGTATGCAATCTAGCTTCAGCGTCTAAAAGCTCTGAAATTTCCCAATCTCACGGAAAGACAAAAAGCGTCTTTCTGTTCGACTGGTTCAATTTCTTCCGCTTTTAAGCGAGACGCTTCCGCTTTTTATTTCATAATTAGGGTGGTATCGCGAGTTAACTCTCGTCCCTTTTATAGGGGCGAGAGTTTTTTGTTTTTATGGAATTTTTTAAAGGAGGAAATGTAGATGAAACAATTAACAGGCGCACAAATTCGTCAAATGTTTTTAGATTTTTTTAAGGAAAAAGGGCATGCGATTGAACCGAGTGCATCATTAGTTCCACATGAAGATCCATCTCTTTTATGGATCAATAGTGGCGTAGCGACATTAAAAAAATACTTTGATGGACGTGTTATTCCACAAAATCCACGTATTACAAATGCACAAAAATCAATTCGTACCAACGATATTGAAAACGTTGGGAAAACAGCTCGTCACCATACATTCTTTGAAATGCTAGGAAACTTTTCAATCGGTGATTATTTTAAAGAAGAGGCAATTACATGGGCTTGGGAATTTTTAACGAGCGACAAATGGATTGGATTCGATAAAGAATTATTATCTGTTACAATTCACCCAGAAGATGAAGAAGCCTTTACAATTTGGCATGAAAAAATAGGTGTTCCGAAAGAACGTATTATTCGTTTAGAAGAAAACTTCTGGGATATTGGTGAAGGACCAAGTGGACCGAATACTGAGATTTTCTATGATCGCGGTGAAGCTTATGGTAATGATCCAAGTGATCCAGAATTATATCCTGGTGGTGAAAATGAGCGATACTTAGAAGTATGGAACCTTGTGTTCTCTCAATTTAACCATAACCCAGACGGTTCTTATACACCACTTCCAAAGAAAAACATCGATACAGGAATGGGCCTAGAGCGTATGACATCTATCGTTCAAAACGTGCCTACAAACTTTGATACAGATTTATTCATGCCGATGATTGGTGCAACAGAATCAATCTCTGGTGAGAAGTATCGTAGTGGCGACGCAGAGAAAGATATGGCATTTAAAGTGATTGCAGACCATATTCGTACTGTAACATTTGCTGTTGGTGATGGGGCTCTTCCTTCTAACGAAGGTCGTGGTTATGTATTACGTCGTTTATTACGTCGCGCTGTTCGTTATGCGAAAAAATTAAACATGAACCGTCCATTTATGTATGAATTAGTACCCGTTGTTGGAGAAGTGATGAAAGACTTTTATCCAGAAGTTCTTGAAAAGAAAGATTTCATTGCAAAAGTTGTGAAAAATGAAGAAGAGCGTTTCCATGAAACACTTCATGACGGTGAAGCGATTTTAGCAGAAGTAATTGCAAAAGCGAAAGAAGAAAAAACAACCGTTATTTCTGGAGTAGATGCATTCCGTCTATATGACACATATGGATTCCCGGTTGAATTAACAGAAGAATATGCTGAAGAAGCTGGTATGACAGTTGATCATGCAGGATTTGAAGCAGAGATGGAAAAACAACGTGAACGTGCACGTGCGGCTCGTCAAGATGTTGATTCTATGCAAGTTCAAGGCGGTGTTCTTGGGGAAATTAAAGTAGCAAGTGAATTCGTTGGTTACGGCACTGTTGCAACAGAAAGCAATGTAGTGGCACTTGTGAAAAATGGTGAGTATACAGACAGCTTACAAGCAGGTGAAGAAGGACAATTAATGCTTGATGTAACGCCATTCTACGCTGAAAGCGGTGGGCAAATTGCAGACAGTGGTTACCTTCTTACAGACGGTGTGAAAGTTCTTGTAAAAGATGTACAAAAAGCACCAAATGGTCAAAACTTACACAAAGTAGTTGTGGAAGAAGGAGTATTAACGAAAGATGCAACTGTGAAAGCTGTGATTGATACGAAAAATCGCAGTAGCATTGTGAAGAACCATACAGCAACTCACCTGTTGCATCAAGCTTTAAAAGATGTACTTGGAACACATGTTAACCAAGCGGGTTCTCTTGTTACAGCAGAACGTTTACGCTTTGATTTCTCTCACTTCGGTCAAGTACAAGCTGATGAATTAGAAAAAATTGAGCGTATTGTAAACGAGAAAATTTGGGAAAGTATTGATGTGGAAATTTCTCAAAAGGCAATTGAAGAAGCAAAAGAAATGGGTGCAATGGCATTATTCGGTGAAAAATATGGAGATGTTGTTCGCGTTGTTCAAGTTGGTGATTACAGCTTAGAACTTTGTGGTGGTTGCCATGTTGATAACACAGCTTCAATCGGTATTTTCAAAATTGTTGCTGAGTCTGGTATCGGTGCAGGAACACGTCGTATCGAAGCAGTAACTGGTAAAGCGGCATACGAATTAATGAACGATCAAGTAAGTTTATTAAAAGAGGCTGCAGGGAAAATGAAAACAAATCCGAAAGATATTTTAACAAGAGTGGATGGTTTATTTGCTGAGGTGAAACAACTTCAAAAAGAAAATGAATCTCTTGCTGCTAAGTTAAGTAATATTGAAGCTGGAAATTTAACAGATGCAGTTGTCTCAGTGGATGGGATTAATGTATTAGCGACGAAAGTAAATGTTGCAGATATGAATAACTTACGTACAATGATGGATGACTTGAAAAATAAGTTAGAATCTGCAGTAATTGTATTAGCAGCTGTAAATGATGATAAAGTAAATATCTTAGCAGGTGTAACGAAAGATCTAGTTGGCCAAGGATATCACGCGGGAAAACTTGTAAAAGAAGTTGCCTCTCGCTGCGGTGGCGGCGGTGGTGGCCGTCCTGATATGGCTCAAGCGGGCGGTAAAAATCCAGCGCAAGTAGACGAAGCTCTAGCTTTTGTACAAGAGTACGTTAAATCTGTTTCAAAATAAAGAGAGAGTAGTGTACAATAGTAGGGAGAGGAAATAGTCTTCTCCCTATATTTACTACTTGATAAGTGAGGTGCTTTAAATGGACGGTTTTGATAAAACAATGAAGTTTAGCATTCAAGATGAAAAACAGAGTGTCCATGTAAATGATGTACTTTTAACTGTGTATGATGCACTTCAAGAAAAAGGCTATAATCCGATTAATCAAATTGTCGGTTATTTATTAAGCGGAGACCCAGCATACATACCTCGTCACAAAGACGCGCGTAATATTATTCGCAAACTAGAACGTGATGAGTTAATTGAAGAACTTGTGAAGTCTTATTTGAAGCAACATCGTGAGGAGTAGTTTATGCGAATATTAGGTTTAGATGTTGGTACAAAAACAGTTGGCGTTGCAATTAGCGACGAAATGGGCTGGACCGCGCAAGGTTTAGAAACGATTAAAATTAACGAAGAACGAGAAATTTTCGGTTTTGATCGAGTTTCTGAATTAGTAAAACAGTATAATGTGGACAAGATAGTAGTAGGGTTGCCAAAGAATATGAATGGAACAATCGGTCCGCGCGGTGAAGCTTGTCAAAGATATGCTGAAAGTTTACGTGAACTTTTGCAACTAGAAGTTATACTTTGGGACGAACGCTTGTCAACAATGGCAGCGGAACGACTTCTCATTTCGGCTGATGTAAGCCGAAAAAAACGAAAGCAAGTCGTTGATAAAATGGCTGCAGTCGTGATTTTACAAGGATATTTAGATAGCAAATAAGAGGTGACCAGAATGGAAGAAAATCAAATTACAATTGTTGACGAAAAAGGAAATGAGCATTTATGTGAAATTATTTTCACGTTTGATGCTGAAAAATTTGGAAACAAATCATATGTTGTGTTCTCACCAATCGGTGAAGTAGACGAAGATGGAGATCCAATTTATGATGCAATGGCATACGAGCAAAACGAAGATGAAGCTGGTGGTACATTGCTTCCAATCGAATCTGAAGAAGAGTGGGAAATGGTCCAAGAAATGTTTAACACTCTTGCTGCAGAAGACGAAGAAGAATAATATAAAAAAGATGGGCTGCATGTGCAGTCCATCTTTTTTATATTCATGTGTTCAATGAAAGATTTTTTGTCGAAACCATGTTGTAATTTATAGTATAATAATACGGATTGTATAAAATAACAACTATGTACAAATGAATGGAGCTTTGCTTTGGTGCTGTAGAGCATTGTATAGAAGATATACATATGGTCTACAATGGAATAAGGAGGAAGGACTTTGATACAAAATCAAATGAAGAAGAAGCGTAGACGCGTCGCTTTCGTAATGATTATTGCACTATTTGTATGTTGTGCGTCAGTCTATGCGTACATTTCATCTGCATTGAAACCGATTGATCGTAGTAAGAAACAGGAAATTGTAGTTGAGATTCCAAAAGGTTCATCTATAAGTCAAATTGGAGAAATCTTAGAGGAAAAGGGTGCCATTAAAAATGGTACGGTATTTAGTATTTATGCAAAGGCAAAATCGAAAAACCTTCAGGCTGGTACATACTTATTACATACTTCAATGAATGTAGATGAAGTGATGGAACAAATGTCATCTGGAAATGTACATCGTCCAGTAGCGTATAAAATAACGATTAAAGAAGGGACACAAGTTGTCGAAATTGCCGATACGATTGCGAAGGAATTAAAATGGAATAAAGATGATGTAGTACGTCAATTAAATGATAAATCATTTGTTCAAAAATTGCAGCAAAAGTATCCGACATTATTAACAAATAAAATTTTTGACAGCAATATAAAATATCCGTTAGAAGGCTATTTATATCCAGCAACATACTCTTTTTATAAAAAAGATACAACATTAGAAGAAATTGTAACAGCAATGCTTGAAAAAACAAACGCACTTATTGTGAAAAATGAAGCTAAAATGAAGGAGAAAAATTTTGATGTTCATCAGCTGTTAACGTTATCTTCTTTAATTGAAGAAGAAGCAACAGGATTTACAGATCGTCAAAAGATTGCTAGTGTTTTTTACAATCGCTTAACAAAAGGAATACCATTACAGACAGATCCGACTGTATTGTATGCGCTTGGAAAGCATAAAGAGCGTGTATTATATAAAGATTTAAAAGTAAATTCGCCATATAATACGTATGTGGTAAAAGGGCTTCCGGTTGGACCGATTGCAAACTCTGGTAAGCAGTCTGTACAAGCAGCGTTAGAGCCTGCACAAACGGATTATTATTATTTCTTAGCAGCACCAAATGGTGAAGTGTATTATGCAAAAACATTAGAAGAACATAATGCACTAAAGCAGAAATACATTACACAAAAATAATGAAATGAGAAGGATAGCGAAAAAAGTCGCATATCCTTCTTTTTTATGTTAAAATATATCGGGTTAAAAAGTGGCAGAAGAATCGTTTTTAATATTAAAACGGGACGTACAAGCTAAGGGTGAAGCAGGCTTGTATTTTTATTGCATTCTATGTGTGAAGAAAGACTGACACGTCATAGAGGCACTTCTCCGTATAAATAAGGAGGACCATTTATGAAGGATGCAGTTAACGAATACTTATTATCATTTATTACTGAAAAAGACGAACTTATTCTTGAAATGGAAGAATATGCGAGTGAACATCATGTGCCGATTATGGATCGCCTTGGTATGGAATTTATGCTTCAATTTTTACGTTTGATTGAACCGAAAAGCATATTAGAGCTAGGAACAGCAATTGGTTATTCTAGTATTCGTATGATGCAAGCAATTCCAAATTCACGCATTGTGACAGTAGAGCGCAATAGTGATCGATATGAAAAAGCACTTGAATATATAGAGCGTTCTCCTGTTAAAGAACGCATTTCCGTTATTTACGGTGATGCATTAGAAACGGGCGAGCAAGTAAAGGAACACGGAACGTTTGATGTTATTTTTATTGACGCTGCAAAAGGACAATATCGTCGCTTTTTTGATTTATATGAGCCGTTATTAAATCCAGGTGGCGTTATTATTTCAGATAATGTGTTATATCACGGACTCGTAACGACAAAAGAGAAGATTGAAAATAGACGTACACGTGGTTTAATTCGCCGTATTAAGACGTATAATGAATGGCTTATGAACCATAAGGGATATGATACGACAATTTTCCCGATTGGTGACGGAGTAGCAGTGAGCAAAAAGAAAGGATGACAAAGGTATGAAAAAACCTGAATTGTTAGTAACACCAAGAGTGATTGCAGATATTGAACCTCTTGCGAAGGCAGGGGCAGATGCGGTTATAATTGGTGAACAAGAGTTTGGCTTACGATTAGCTGGTGAGTTTTCTCGTGAAGATGTGAAGCAAGCTGTAAATATTGCGCATGAGCACGATATGAAAGTTTATGTAGCGATGAATGCTGTGTTTCACAATGAAAAAGTAGAAGCTTTAAAAGACTATGTTTCATTTTTACGAGATGTACAAGTAGATGCGATTGTTTTTGGAGATCCAGCTGTACTTATGACAGCTCGTGAAGTAGCACCGAACATGCCGTTGCATTGGAATACAGAAACGACGGCAACGAACTGGTTTTCATGTAATTATTGGGGACGTAAAGGGGCAAAACGTGCTGTGCTCGCACGTGAGTTAAGTTTAGATGAAATTATTGAATTAAAAGAACATGCAGAGGTAGAAGTAGAAGTACAAATTCACGGTATGACATGTATGTTTCAATCAAAACGCTCACTAGTTGGGAACTACTTTGAATATCAAGGACGTCATTTGGAAATTGAAAAGAAAAAATACGAAGAAAATATGTTTTTATATGATAAAGAACGTAATAATAAATACCCAATTTATGAAGATGCAAATGGTACGCATATTATGAGTCCAAATGATATTTGCTTTATTGATGAATTAGATGAACTAATCGATGCAGAAATAGATTGCTTAAAAATTGATGGTGTATTAAAAAGCTCTGAATATATTGTTGAGGTTACAAAGAAATACCGTAAAGCAATTGATTTATGTGTAGAAGATCGCGATGCGTATTATGACATAAAAGACAATTTATATAAAGAGATAGAAGAGATGCAACCAGTAAATCGTCCGCTTGATACAGGATTCTTCTTTAAAGAAACGGTTTACTAAACGAGGAGGGTGTAGAATATGACAATGCAAGAAATTTCACGAGTAATTGATGGCAAGCGCGTTATTGTGAAGAAACCTGAATTGTTAATCCCAGCAGGAAATTTAGAGAAATTAAAAATAGCTATCCATTACGGTGCAGATGCTGTATATTTAGGTGGGCAAGAATTTGGTCTTCGTTCCAATGCTGGAAACTTCACATTAGAAGAGATGGCAGAAGGCGTTGAATTTGCTAAGAAATATGGTGCAAAGATATATGTAACAACAAATATTTTTGCACATAATGAGAACATGGAAGGGCTAGAAGAATATTTAAGAGGCATTGAAAAAGCTGGTGTAACAGGTATTATCGTTGCAGACCCTCTTATTATTGAAACATGTAAGCGAGTCGCACCTTCTGTTGAAGTACATTTAAGTACGCAACAATCATTATCTAACTGGAAAGCAGCGCAATATTGGAAAGAGGAAGGATTACATCGCCTTGTATTAGCGCGTGAAGTTGGATATGAAGAAATGAAAGAAATAAAAGAACACGTTGATATTGAAATTGAGGCATTTGTCCATGGGGCAATGTGTATTGCGTATTCTGGAAGATGTACATTAAGTAACCATATGACAGCACGCGACTCTAACCGCGGTGGTTGTTGCCAATCTTGTCGCTGGGATTACGACTTAATTCAAACAGTCTCCCAACATAAAGATGCACAAGAATTATCGTTGTTCCAAGAAGGAGATGCTCCTTTCGCGATGAGTCCGAAAGATTTAAATTTAATTCTTTCGATTCCAAAAATGATTGAAATCGGAATTGACAGCTTAAAAGTTGAAGGACGTATGAAATCTATCCATTACATTGCAACTGTAGCAACGGTATATCGTAAAGTAATCGATACGTACTGCGCAGATCCTGATAATTTTGAATTTAAACAAGAATGGTTAGACGAATTGGATAAATGTGCAAATCGTGACACAGCTCCAGCTTTCTTTGAAGGTGTACCAGGATATCAAGAACAAATGTATGGAAATCATAGTAAGAAAACAACGTATGATTTTGCTGGTTTAGTGTTAGATTATAATGAAGAAACAGGCATTGCAACAATCGAACAACGTAATTATTTTAAACCAGGCCATGAAGTGGAGTTCTTTGGACCAGAAATAGAAAACTTTACACAAACGGTGGAGAAAATTTGGGATGAGGATGGAAATGAATTAGATGCAGCAAGACACCCGCTGCAAATCGTGAAAATCAAAGTGGATCGACCAGTGTATGTGAACAATATGATGCGCAAAAGCATATATCAATAAGAAAGAGTGGTAGTTGAATGGGGACGAATAAGCCTGTTGTAATTGGAATTGCTGGTGGTTCAGGATCAGGTAAGACAAGCGTAACAAAAGCAATTTTTGATCATTTTCAAGGTCATTCCATCTTAATTTTGGAGCAAGATTATTATTATAAAGACCAAAGTCATTTACCTATGGAAGAACGTTTAAAAACAAATTACGATCATCCATTAGCTTTTGATAATGATTTACTAATCGAACATTTGCACCAATTACTTGCATATAAAATGATTGAAAAACCTGTATATGATTATACTTTGCATACGCGTTCTGAGGAAGTGATTCCGGTTGAACCGAAAGATGTCATTATTTTAGAAGGGATTCTTGTACTAGAGGATCCGCGCCTTTGTGAATTAATGGACATCAAACTTTTTGTTGATACAGACGCAGATCTTCGTATTTTACGTCGTATGCAACGCGATATTAAAGAGCGTGGACGCACAATGGATTCGGTCATTGAACAATATGTAAATGTTGTACGCCCAATGCATAACCAATTTATTGAGCCTTCTAAGAAATTTGCGGACATCATTATCCCAGAAGGGGGACAAAATCACGTTGCAATTGATATTATGGTTACAAAAATCGCAACAATTCTTGAAGAAAAAGTGAATTTGTAATAGCATAGTAAAAGATATTCGATAGGAAGGGATTTTTTCCTTTCCTATCGAATACAATGATACATGCAACCACATCTGTATATAGATGAGGGCATATTTATATCAACTTTCCATACATATCTTCTTTATATGAGGAAGAATTAGAAAAGACGGGGTTGTATGTGACAACTCCGCTAGTGCATATGTACTAGAAACCTCCGCTATTGGAAATGCGGAGGAGTTTTCATATTTGAACTCCTCTTTTCTCGGGGGATTGGTATATAAAAGGAGTGGAAAAAGAATGGCAACAGAAAAAACATACCCTATGACACAAGAGGGTAAAGAAAAATTAGAAAACGAACTAGAACAATTAAAAACAGTAAGACGTAAAGAAGTTGTAGAACGTATTAAAATTGCACGTAGCTTCGGGGACCTTTCTGAGAACTCTGAGTACGATGCAGCGAAAGATGAACAAGCATTCGTAGAAGGTCGTATCACGCAGTTAGAAAACATGATTCGTAATGCAGTAATCATTGAGGATACTGGCGAAGAATCTACAGTTGTTACATTGGGGAAAACAGTAACATTTAAAGAACTTCCAGACGGAGATGAAGAAGCTTACACAATCGTTGGTAGTGCAGAGGCTGATCCATTTGAAGGAAGAATTTCTAACGATTCTCCAATTGCAAAAAGCCTATTAGGTAAGCAAATTGGTGAGAAAGTAGTCATCCAAACACCAGGCGGAGAAATGCAAGTTGAAATTATCTCTGTAAAATAATAAAAAAAGTTCACTCATAGGAGTGAACTTTTTTTATTTTCACTGAGAAGCTCCTTCTCTAAACGAAGGAAAGGCAGATTATAAGTGAAAATTGCTATATAAACATCTGTAATATTTTAATTTTTGATAAATTCGACATAATGCGACATTAAAGGGGTTTTAATTTTGATAGTATATAATTATATTTTGCGCTATGAAGAGATTTTAAAAGGGATAAGGAAGAAGGAACGTTCATGAAAAAGAAATTATTTACAACAATTACTTGTGGGATCCTGATGACAGGATTAGCTGCATGCGGTTCTACGGAGAAAACAACTACATCAAACGAAGCGAAACCGAAACAAGAAGAGAAAAAGAATGATGCCGAAACTTCAACGTCAAATCGTACAAAGGAAAATTTGGAACTAAAAGAAGATAAAAAGGAGCAAAAATTTGAAGACTTTGCTTTAGAATATCAGTTAGCTATTGTAATGCAAATGTTTCAAGATGTAACGATTAAATATGATTACGCAATTGGCAATCCAGAGTTTTTGCTACGAGATACAATGGATCAAAAGAGAATCGATGATATGAAGGCTATGTTACAAGACCAGGCAAAAAATAATGATAAAGTGCTCAAGGATCAAGTAAATCAAGCATATACATTTTTAAAACAATCTAAAGTTAAGAATAAAGATGATATTCAAAAGCTCATAAATACTGAAAATGCTTATTTACAGATTGTAGACAAAATGATTGCATGCATTGATTCTGTAACAGTTGAAAATGCAAAGGAAAAAAGAAGTGAAATGGACGGTTTACATAAAGAATATTTAAATGCCGCAATACGGGTAACCAATACTTCAATTGAGGTTGCTAAAAATGCAGGGATAGATGAAGAGACATATAAGTCAATTTTGAGGAAGTTTTTAAAGCAACCAGCAAATCAAAGGTAATAGGAAGTTTTGTATAAAAAGAATAATGCCTCGTCTAAACTGAAAAGACGAGGTGTTTTTTTATGAAAATGAAGCGAAGAATTGTTATCATTTTATTATGTTTTACATGTATTATGCTCCTTTTGCTTGGTAGACTGGCGCAAATACAACTTATATCTACTGAATCATTTACAGATAGGCAAATTAATTTAATTGAAAAGAGTGTCACCCAGCGTACACAAGCTTTTACAGTGGATGAAGGGAGGGGGCATTTTGTTGATCGAAATGGAGAAAGAATCGGTGAAAAAAGCTATCCCGCTTTAATAATTTTTCCGTTCTTGCAAATAAAAAATGACATGTTACAAAAAATTGCGCATATCATTGGTGTGTCAGGGCAAGACATACATTTGCAAATGAAAAATAAAAGAAAACCATTCCTATTTCAAAGAGGTGATCAGCCGTTTCAGTTAACGAAAGAACAGATGGAAAAGATAAATCGTGAAAATATGTTAGGGATGGTAGCGACTGAAGTAAGGTTAAAACAAACATCCGAAGCAGAACATTTCATTGGTGTAGTAGGAGAAAATGAGAGGGAGTTTCAAAAACGATATGGAAAGAAACATAAGTTATTTAATCAAACCCCTGTCGGTATTTCAGGGTTACAACAGTCATTTGATGAATTTTTAATGACTGATGGTGAAGCAAAAATATTATATCAAGTGGATAGACGGGGGGAGCCCATTTTTGGAAAGCATGCGAAACTTACCTCTCCTGGAAATCCGTTTTATCCTGTCACGATTCAAACAACGCTTCATAAACGGATGCAACAAAAAGCAGAAGCGCTCCTGGAAATTTATAGGATGAAAAGGGGCGGATTAGTACTATTAGATGTGGAAAATAATGAAATTTTAGCTATGGTAAGTAAGCCGTCTATACAGCAAAATGATAAGAGTACATATGAACAGGCGTTGGAAAACCAAATGGTAACACCTCATTTTCCAGGGTCTATTTTTAAGACGGTGATAGCTGCGGCAGCAATAGATCAAAAATTACTTCAGCCTAACAGAATGTTTAATTGTGATACAGATTTGTATGGTGAAGATATTCCAGAAGTAATGATGGGAAAATTAAACTTTAAAGAGAGTTTTGCTAGAAGTTGTAACCGAACGTTTGCTGAACTCGGGAATGAATTAATGCAGCTTGATAAAAGTGTGATGGAAACATATTTAAAAGCGCTCGGTGGAAGTGGGGACGTTGGCTGGACGGGACCGGTATTTCATGCATTAAAGTTTAAACAGTTGCCAGAAGAAAAAAAAGCTGTTGTTTGGGGGGAGGAAGAAAATAAAAGAAGCTATAAAGCAATTGCACAAACTGCAATTGGACAAAAAGATGTACGAATTTCGCCGTTAGCAGTCGCAAATATGATGGCAACGATTGCTCGGGGCGGAGAGAAACGTGAAGTAAAGGCTGTAAAAGAAATTCGATATAAGAATGGAACGAGTTTTTTTCAATTTAAAGATCACAAGGTAGAAGGAAAGCGCCTTTCTTATACAACGATAACAAAGTTACAACAATTGTTACGGAGTGTAGTAACAATGAAGGAAGGGACGGGTTCAGCTTTTCAAGGCTTACCTGTATCAGTTGCTGGAAAGTCCGGTACAGCACAAACCGGAAAGGGAAATAAAGTAAATCGATGGTTCGCTGGTTATTTTCCTTATGATAACCCTAAATATGCTTTAGTTGTAGTGGATATTGAAACAACTCAAAACCAAAATATAGTAACATCCATTTTCAAAGAGTTTGTAGAAGCGATTTATCAATTAGAGCATGCACAGTAATCTTGCAATTGTATGTAAAATGTTTTCAGTTTGTGAAAAAATGTTTGTAATTGTTCAACCTTTTTAGATTTAATGTTACAATAGCAAGTAGGAAAAACTGCATGGAGGTTTGAAGAATGGCAGGAGGATCTAGATTCCAACAGAAACAACAAAAACGTCGTCAAAACGGTGTTTTAAATATTGCGATTGCGATTGTATTATTAGCAGTCATTGTTGTAGCATATCAAGTCTTCTTTACTGCTGATACAACAGAACAAGCATCTTCTCAAGATAAGAAAGTATCTCAGGAAACAAAGAAAGAGAACAAATCTGAGGATAAAAAAGCGAAAGAAAAAGAAAAAGCAGAGGAAGAAGAAAAGAAAAAAGCTGAAGAAGAGAAGCAAAAGGCAGAAGAGGAAGCTAGGAAAAAAGCTGAGGAAGAAGCAAAGGCAAATGAAAAAGTGGCAGCTGAAAAAACACTTCCAAAGGCGACTGATGCCTATACAAAACCTTCTTGGAAACCAGTAGGCACAACGCAAGGCGCAACGCCGGCAATGACATTTAAAAAAGGAACAGCAGATTGGAATGAAATGAATCAAGCAATTTCTTCTGCAATTGAAATTCCTGTAGAACAATTAATTATTCATCGCATTGGAAATAATGGAAAAGAAAAAGCGTATGGTAATGTTCAAGATAAGCAAACAGGAAAAAGATATTATGTAAATATTGAATGGGTACAGAATGAGGGTTGGAAGCCAACACTTGTTCAAACTCTAAACTAAAAAAGAGAAAGGTTCTTAAAAGAACCTTTCTCTTCAGAGTGTTGAAAAACAACGCTGTCAATACGATTTTTAAAAAAACCTTTAAAAATGTCTCCTTTTCTAGAATAATAAAAAGAAAGGAGG
>NZ_JAKUFV010000022.1:0-62948 GCF_022663595.1 Bacillus cereus group sp. BfR-BA-01360 | reverse complement strand
TAAAGTTCTTGTTTGCCATACGGACACTTCCTCCTTGAAATCCATTGTAAGGACTTAACTAAGTTGTGTCCATATGACTATACTAACTCCAATAATTTAACAAACATTAAACTATATTAATATTTGTCAAATGTAATTTTACCACAATCACTAGATATTTAATATTTCATTAATTCGTATATAATCTTTTCAGAGAAGATTATATCAGCTTCAATTGAACATATTGTTTTTAATATACTTCTATTTTTTACCTTTCAATTTCCAATACCCCATTACGCCTATCAAACATTAATTGCTTATTCTCCAAATATGAATCAATAATCTCAGCAACAACTTCATTTAAAATACAATTCATATTTAAAAAAGCCCAATTATTCCGACTGTATTCGTAATAATCAAAATTATATTCAATCATGAATTGTTCTATATACTCTTCAACTTTCCTCTCTAATCTTTTATAATCTGCGTGCGCTATACAATTCCTTATTTGTATTAGTAATCTAACTAATTCCATTTTTTTATTCTCAAATTCTTTTGGCACATATCTAAACTTATGTGACCGAAGGAGGAGGGGATAGTTTACAATAATTGACCACCGAGCCACCACCACGGGCAGGCGCACACTACCAAACGTAGCCCTGTTTTCAAATTTGAGTTCCTACTTTTGCCGATTCTCAATAGGTTATGTTTCTGTGGCAATATATAATTAAATATATAAGTGAGCTACGCTTCCCTTATATTTAATATGAAGACTAGTAGAAACTAGTAATGAGTATTTATTAATGACCACAAAAAGTTAACGTATTAAGATTTGTGAGAAGTAACTTTTATCAAATCCCAATAAATTATAAACATTTCACTTAACATCCTAATAAATCAGAATATCCCCGTTCTTCCCTCTCATTAAATTTAACTAATAATTATATAATAAAATTCCTCTTCTTCATTTCAAAAGCTATTTTGAACTTCGACAACCTCAATTATTTTGTGATATATTGAGCAAACAACGCTGATTGTAAATTTTTAAAACAAATTATGGAGAGACGTAAAATGAAGAAACATATATATTCCAAATGAGATTTTTACAGATTTATCACCACACTTCAATACCATCAAGCAGTTTAGTTTCACTTACTGCTACTACACGTATTTAAATTTTTTATATAAATACTGTTGGTATTTAAGAGACGACAATAAAATCATTACGCAAGCTGAGATTAAATCCTTTCTTGGTTACAGCCCAATTAATAAAACCGTAGACAAAATAATAAAAGATAGAGTGTTGCTTGAGCAAATTGGATATATTAAAACAATCACTGATTATCCTGTAAACCCAATTTATAATGAAGAAACAGGTTTTGTTGAAGGATTTAAAATGGCTAGTGACATACGTGAAATGGTTCATAGAAAAGAACTTGTACCCTATCGTGGGGTCAGGATTAAAATGCCTATTACAACTACTTGAACGCAGCAAGATACTACCTGATAATGAAGGGGATAGGAAGTACGACGGTACTCTTTACAATGTTCAGGATACTTTCCACATAAAATTTAATGTATTTAAGGATATTGTCGAAAACCATAACTTGGGATGTAACGGATTCTTAGTATATAGTATTTTGAAAAGTCTATGCAGGGCAGGGAAAAAACTTACTATATACCAAGATGAATTATCCTCTAGCTATAAGATAAACAAGAGAAGACTGCAGGATTATTTATCAGCTTTAGAAAAAGAAAATTACATATTTATCGAAAGAAAAAGGAATGAAGAGCAACATCCTGCTAATACTTATTATATTTTGAAGTAGTCTATCTACTTCTTTTTTATATATTTCTCACTACATAAAAAGGATTTTATCACCAAATCAATAGTACAATGCAATGTGAAATTTATCCCTTTCCTTTCCTAAAAACATACAATTGATAACATCATGTCCATACCCGTTTATTGGGATGCGTAATTCTTTATAAGCATCATTGTACATATAAAATATATCTTTTGTCTTTACTCCTCTTTTATTTAAAAAAGGGAAATATCTTATTCTATCTTCATTTATTTCAGGCCAACCACCACCACCTTTTCCTAATTGAACTATTTCACTAAATCTATCTACTGCATTAAACCATCCTAATACAATAGCTCTTTTTCCTTTTTTCCCTTCTCTAATAGCGTTCTCTAACCAATCAAAGTCTTTTTGTAAAGTTTGCCACATCATTTTATTTGCACAACCTGTTTTACTCTTCCAATTCCGAAACAATTTTACTTCAATAGCAAAATCTTTAGATTTCACAATAATATCAGCGGTAGTGTTGGCATTAATATTAGCAAAGTTACGAAAGGGAGAAGCTAATCGGAAAACAAAATCCATTTCTGTGAAAACAGTATCTGCGATTTCTTTTAGCTTTGACTTCTCTTTTATATCTGTATATTTATCATTAAATTCATCTATAATAAATATACAATTAGAAATAATGTACATATTTATCATTTTACATCCCTCATACTAATTAAGTTCAAATTTACTATGCACAGTATAGTCTGTTATCAAAAATATTATTCAAACAATAAATTATTATTATTAACTAAATATAAAAAATAATACCTTACTAAGGTAACACATGTAATTAATAATGAAAAAACCATTCAAGATAGCACTTTTCATAATAGATTAAGTGAACTTGATTTCCGTATGAACTCTCCCATTCCACTTAATTCATTTTGAAAGCCCCACTCTATAAATTATTCTGCTATAATCATATATGCTATTATTTTCTATTTAAGGAGAATAATCCTATGAAAGGTGATGATTTGAATGAGTCTAGAATGGATAATAAAAAGTAGTATCTTAATACTGTTTCCACTATCAATAATTGTATTTTTAATATCACTTATTTCTATTCTTTATCTAAAATTTATTAAAAAGAAAAAGACTAGTAAAAAAATATTTATAACTATGGTAACTTCCATTATCTTAGTTCTTATCACAATTGTTTCAACTATATATATGATTGAATGGGACAAAAAACAAGAAAAAAAGCAGCATGAAATGTGTCAAAAAGGCAGTATATCGTATTGTAATAAATATAATACCAAAGTAGTCTTAGACAATCTGAAGAATGCAGATGGTATAATGTATATCACCGCATTTACAAAAGAATACAATATGTACCGTGAAATATATAGCCCTGATAAATGGAAAATTCAGCAACTTGGAATCGAACATTACTTTGAGTATATATTTTGGGGATATATTATACACTGACGATAAAAAAATCGGTATTACATATAAAAATGAAGGTATTGGTAGTATGTACGCAAAAATTATTGATAAAAGAATATTAAATTCTAAGCAAGATGTTAAAGATTTCAAAGAAAGTATAGATAAATTATCTTTTAAAGTTAATAAAGAAAAAGAAGAGGCTGAAAAAGAACAAAAACGACAACAACAAGAGAAGGCCATAGCAGAAAACGAAAAAAGAGAAGAAGAATTACGTCAAAATTATGAGAGACTACAGAAACTCGAAGATGCTTATATTACATTAGATGAATTTCAACAATTGCAGTTAGGCATGACATATGAGGAATGCCTAAAACTTATTGATGGTGAAGGGAAATTAACCTCCGAAAGTTATAATTATAAAATATATGAATTTGAATCTTTATCTGGTAAAGGTATCGCACTACTAAGCTTTTATAACAATAAATTAGAAACTAAAACACAAAATGGTTTAAAATAGTTTTCATTTTTTAATATTTTATTCCTGAATCCTTAAAATCACTCTTTATAAGCTGCTGCTTTTTCTTCTATAAAAGGAGCAGTATTTATTTATATACAGACCGCTAAGAGCATAATTTTGTGGTCACATCCCCCTCCTCTTATCAACCCCTACTTACATTTTCAATAATCTCTCGTAGAAACAAAGGTAAAGATAAAAAAAGACCTCCTAAAGGGTGAACTGTACCCTATAAAATGGACAGTTTCATAAAAAGGCCTTTAACAATCAAGCACTTAAAAGATGGTTCCGGTATTGTACCGGAGCCATTTTTTTGAGTGTCCATTGATAACGATCATGATTATACTCTTGCATATACTTGTCTATTACTTCCTGAAGAGATTGGAATGTTTGACAACACTTATCATTTCATTCATCCTTCATATGACCGAAAAAAGATTCCATTGGAGCGTTATCTAAGCAGGTTCCTCTACGTGACATAGATTGTCTGAGTCCCATTTCTTTTACTCGCTTTTGGTATTCCGGATGAGTGTAATGAACACCTTGATCGGAATGAAGCAGGGCTTCTGGATGAATGGTGCCTCCTAATCTCACTTTCCATTTTTCGAGTGTGTGATAGACGATCTCCATTTGTAAAGAGGGAGAGACGTGATAAGCTAAAATCTCTCGCGTCTTACAATCTTTTACACACGATAAATATGCTTCTTTCCCTTTCCCATAAAATAAATACGTAATATCGATTACCATCTTTTATTCCGGTTCTCCCTGATGAAATTGGCGGTTCAACAGGTTTGGACAGGTCTTATGTTCTTGTGTCGCTTTTGTGATTTGTTTATAAGGATTCGCCCGACGAACCTTCGTTACGAGATGATCCTTGTGCATCATACGGTAAATACGCTTGAGATTCATACAAATCCCCTTTGTATTTTCTAATTCCATTTTGATAAAACGAGCACCGCATTTTTTCTCTTTTCGGTAAAAAATTGCTTGAATCAGTTCGTAATCTTTTTCGTCATTCCGTTCTCTCTCCATATGCTGATCTGTTTGGCGAAGCCAAGCGTAATATCCACTACGACTCACGCCCGCGAGTTCGCAAAAATAACGCACCATACGAGGAAATCGGAAGCGACGAATCGTTTGTTCAATGAGTGTATAGGCTTCACGAGGTGTTAAAATCGCTTCTTCTGTAACGCCTGCCTTTCGAGTTCGTCTAACTTTTTTAAGAATTCCAGTTCTGCCTCCAGAAACGCACTACTCTCTTCTGCTTTCTTTAGCTTGTCAGCAGAAGAGAGTAGTTTGGAAGAAGAGCGCCTCGTACTTCCTTTTCCGCGACGCTCTGTATAAAATCATTCCTCCCCAAATTGTTCATATGTTTTTCTCCAACGCTTTAAACATTGGTTTGGTTTCTTTTCACCGATCATCTCTAAATCGAACCCATTTTCTAAGAAAATTTGATTGGGTCCTTTTCCTTGTTGATTTTCTTTCACAGCTCTTACTTTAAAATCTGGGCAATAGCGAATCGAACGTTCTGATACTTTTACCACATTTTCATTCTTTTCTAGTTGTTTCCTTTGTCGTTCATTAAAAATCATTTTACTCATGTTCCGTACCTCACTTCTATCGTTGGATCCATTATCACGAGGTTTGCTTATAAAGGTACACAAAAGCCCCGAATCACGGATTTTTTTTAGTGTCCATGATTCGGGGTACAGTTCATTGTCAATGGAGATCCAAATTTGTACAAATTCTTAGAAAGTGGAAAGATTTCTAGACAAGGTTTAACTCATCTTATTCTCTTTACTGATGGAATTTATCCTCTTAAATATAGTGATAGTGAAAATGAAAATACTTTCATTTTTATAAGGGAAGTTATAGAAAATGGATTATCTTCGTACCTAGAAAAACTAAACAAATTTGAAGATGAAGATGTTCAGCGAAAAAAAATATCTCGCTTAAAAATTTCTGATGATAAAGCTGCTATTTTAATTAAATTTTAAAATTTGTAATCAATTTATGTTTCTGAATTACCATAAGGAGAGGGTTTCAATGGATAAACTTCCTACTTGTATCAATCAATATTTAGAATGTGGAGAAAAAATTCTAGCATATACAAATGGATTATATGAAATAGATACTTTAGGATTTCCTTATAAATATGGATTTTTTATTGCTACGGATAAAAAAATTATATTTTATACAAATCCTCCATTATTTCCTGCAATAATGGAAGAATTTTCTTATAAAAAAACATACTTCGTAGCATCAGATGATAAAATAATGTTTAGGTATGTTGATGACTTTATTAAAGCTAAATGGATTCAAATGGGTGGTGTAAAGAAATTTAGAGAAATTATTAAAACTAAGGCTACCTTTATTCCAAAATTTATTTAACAATGTTAATCTATAAATAATATTCGTTAATTTAAGATTTTAATTTAAGTTTATAAACACTTAAAGGATGGATGATTTATTATGAGGAATTTAAGAATTGGAATGGTAGGTTTAGGGGATATTTCTCAAAAAGCATATTTACCTATCTTATCAAAAGAAATAGATTGGGATTTTATAGGTGCATTTTCCCCTAATAAAGAAAAATGTAAGAGGATTTGCAAGCAATATCGCATACAAGATTTTAATAATATAACATTACTTGCTCGAGAATGTGATGCTATATTTGTACATAGTTCTACCGATTCACACTTTGAAGTAGTTTCTACTCTTCTTAACATGGGAAAAGATGTATATGTTGATAAACCTCTAGCGGCAACTATCTCAGATGCTGAAAAGCTAGTTGAACTTAGTGAAAAAACTGGAAGAAAAATCATGGTAGGATTTAATCGCCGTTTTGCACCAATGTATATGAAAGCCAAACAAGAAGCTAAAAAAGCCTCCTTAATACGTATTGAAAAACATAGGATAGATAGTGTTGGTCCTTATTCATATGAATTTACAATGATAGATGATTATTTGCATTTAGTTGATACAATACGTTGGTTAGGGAATGATGACCTCTATGTGTTAAATGGTACCATTAACGTGAATACTGAAAATCATCTTTTATATGCAAATCATATATTTAAAACATCTGATGGTACTTCATTTTGTACGACTATGCATAGGAAAGCTGGAACAAACGTAGAGTTATTAAACTTCTTAACAGAAGGCGCTTTAGTTCAAGTAAAAAACCTAAATACATTAGAGATTGAACGTGCAGGTATATTATCCACTGAATATACTCCTTCATGGGATAGTATATTAAAACAAAAAGGTTTTGAAGACGCCGTATATCATTTTATTCGTTGTATTCAAAATGATATACAACCATGTATTAATGGAATAGAAGGACTAAAATCCCAATTACTTGTTCATCAACTATTACAGAATAAGGAATAAATTCACAAAAAAACGGTTCTGGTGCAAGAAATCTATCATGCTTTTCCATACTGACAGTATGACTCTAAAAAAGGAGCGTGATCAGTATGGAAAAGGAAAATTTATTCAAATATAAGCGTTATCAACCTAAACTAATCTTATTAACAGTAAGGTGGTACCTACGGTACAATTTGAGCTTCCGTAACTTGGTGAAGATGATGAAGGAAAGAGGATTATCAATTGCTCACACAACGATTATGCGATGAGTTCATCAATATGGCCCTGAATTAGATGAGCGATTAAGGTGTCATTTTAAGAAAACCAATGATTCTTGGCGAGTTGATGAGACGTATGTGAAGGTCAATGGATGTACCTATATCGTGCTGTTGATTCAAAAGGAAATACAATTGATTTTTATTTAAGTAAAACAAGAAATCATAAGGCGCAAAGTGTTTTTTCAAGAAAGCTTTGCGGTCTTTTCATGTTTCAAAGCCTCGTGTTATAACAGTAGAACAAGATCATCGCTTTATAAAGAAACGAATCCGTTCTATGCTAGGGTTCAAATCTTTGACACAGCTACATCCATTCTTTCTGGAGTAGAAGCTATGCATATGATAAAAAGATTTACGAGAACAGTCTGTTCAAAATCAGAAAGAATTCATCCATTGATTGTTTGAACTTGTAGCATAAAATACAATTCTGTTAGGAATATGTGCGTTTTACTGGTTTTCATTTTACCTTTGCACCAGACCCATTTTATGTATGCATATTATTAAGAGTATGCTTCTATTTTAGGAATGCTTTCCCCAAAAAATGAAAGAAATGAAGAGAAAAGCGGGAGAACAGTTTTTGATGTTGAACATACATATGGTATAGGAAAAGGAGTATTAGAAGATAAAAAGCAGGTTTTGTATAATTTAAATAAGTCGAGAGTAGTTTTAATAAAAGATAACTCATCAGAATTAGGTTTTAGAATACTAACATCTTTTCCCTTGCCGTAAAATAAGGAGAAATTAGAATGATTAATGAAGAACAATTAAGCAATTTAAGATATTTTCTTGAATGTTACTTTAATGTAAGTGCCGATTATTCAGAATTAGATGCACTTATTAAAGAATATAAAGAAATTGAAAGCGATGAATACATTAAAAATTTGAAGGAAGAAATTAACTTAGTATTATCAGCAGATAATATCGAATTTATCAGAAGCTTTATAAAAAAATATGGAATGAGAAATACGAAAAGTGCCGATAAATTTATATGGTTTCTAAGTCATATAAGAAATCATGTTTAGATGCATACAACCAATAAAATTCGTAATAAGTTTGATCTAACTTGTTCTTAAATCGAGCTATATAACCTATTTTTGAAAGTATTATCTCGTAATTTAGACCCGAAGTTTTTTTATAAGTGGATTTTGAAACCAACGAACAACCTTACACTTCCATCTACTACTAAATAAAAAGAAACCGCCTCCGTAATCGAAGGCGGTTTCTTTTTTCGTATACAATTCCCTTCCATCTCGTCCAACACTTGCGCCTTCAAACATAAGGTTACACGTAGGGATTAAAAGCGTAATTAGTTAAATGCCTGTTCATTTTGCGATCGATTCTTCTTTTTTCTTCCTTTTTCTTTTTATCCTAATTATCTCTTGTAACCTTAATGATTTTCATTAACACTTCCCACAATAATTCTTGGACGGGTTCATTATTTAGTACTTTTAAGATTTTATCTCACAATTTTCCGAACAATTGTTTTAACACTATCTTTCCCACCATTTCCGAAGCACTTCCTCATGCCCAACAGTGGCATATACTCTGAAAGGGCTATTTGATGCATTGAAAGAATCACTAAACCAACATGTCCCTGCAGATTGGAAGAAAATAGATTATATACAGTCTGACAGACTAATTCCTATAGTACGGAAGAGAAGACTGTTGACGAAATGGAAGAACTCCTAAGGAAAATAGGATATAAAGGATCACGCTCTACCCTAAATACATGTGTTGCTAAAATACGAAGAGAGCAAGGATTAGGTAAAACTATGCTCACAGTATCTCGATCACATCTCTTACGGTCTATGTGAAGTGAGGTAGAATATGAAGAGTGGAAAAATAGCATACCAGAAACATTTTGAACAGAGTTTCCTGAGCTGAAAAAAGTTCATCGCATGATTCAAGATTTCCTATCTATTGTTCGTGAAAAACGAGCTGAAGGCTTAGCAAATTGGCTTATAACATATAAAGATATTCCATTTCCCGCCATTCGAACGTTTATAAATTATGCGGAGAAAGACGTAAAAGCAATTAGTGCAGCATGTTCTCTTTCATTTAGTAACGGCATAACAGAAGGACATATTAATCGACTTAAAACAATCAAACGAATGATGTATGGACGTGCGAGTAGCAAACTATAAACACAAAGAGTGTTAATAACTTTGTAGGGAAAATGTTTTCCTAAAAAAATATCCAAATCTCTTTACATGGGGACATATAGATCCTCACCAAAAGTGCGTAAGAACCAATTTTACTTGACGGTCACAAATCCCGTAGGAGTACGGAAATGATTCTGGGAATGAGAGGCTATTCTAGAAAAATATTCGATAATAAAACTGTAGAAATTGTTTATTCCTACGGTTTAGCTAAGTTACATTGCTTTTATTTAACCACACATCAAAGAAATTTGGACATTATAGTTCCATAAATTTATCAATTTCTGCCTTGCGTTTTAAAAATATTTCCATATCTTTTTTCTCCCTTTCTATTAAACCAAAGGCATGTGAATCTTCTAAGGCTAATTCTTTATAGCCCCATATATAATCTATTGTTGTCTCTTTTATGTGTCTATGATCTGCAAAATACCATTCTAACGGTTGTAAAGGATCTGAAACATTAAATAATTCTGCTGGATACCATGATGGCATATTCTCATTTTCTCCTAAAAGTTGATAATCTAATTCTCCATTTGATAAACTCATACCATAAACCACATATTCTTTTCTTACTTCTAAATTTAAAATCATGTCATGTGTATAACCTTGCTTTAATCGTTTGTCTGAAAATTGATTACATTTGTTATTTATACATATTACCTTCATTCTTTATCCCCTTACTTCTTGTTTAGTTTGTAAATTTAAAATCATCAAATTCACCTGTTTTTGTGTTTTTAACATAGTGTATTTCTACTCCATTCACATTTTGAGCCATTTTAACCCATCCTTCTTCATGAGGCCAACGAGGATCTGTCATTACTATTTTGGGAATTGGCTTTCCTAGAGGATTGGACTTAACTTCTTTCATTGCTAGTTGCTCCTCTAAAGATTTGGCAGTTGTTCGACCTGTAGAGCCTCTTCCTAATATTTTCACTTCATATTTTATATTTTTAGCAGCCTTCTCTAGGTTGTTCGCTTTCTTCTCAAGATCTCCAACTTTGCCAAAAACTCGACCGACAACTTTTGATGTACCACCTGAAACAACCGCCAATGTACCCCATGCATAATCATCAGGTCCATATTGTTCTTTTGTTAAAGGATTTTTTCCCATTATCATTTGTGTGCCTTCTTTTATTGCACCAACGCCAGGCGTAATATCGAGCATAAATGATATTTGTTCATTTGTCTTCTTTTCTTCGGCCAGATACGCTTCCATTTTTTCTGGAGGTACTCCAAAATCTCGCAAACTATTTCTTAAGTCAATATTCCCTATATTACGTGTAGCAGCAGGAATATCAACCTTATGACTTGCTAATTTATTCGCAGACCCCATAATATTATTAGCTACATCTAATCCTGACATCATATCTGTATAAGTGGTTGGGAATGGTTTCTGTGCTTCTACCATATGTGCGGAAACGCTATTATATATCCCGTCGACTTTTACAGTTAGTTCATGTAATGGTGCTCCTGCTTTTTTAAACGGCAACTTAACTGATAGTGAAAAAGAGGAATTTATTACATATAAAACTTCACTAGCGTCGCATTAAACTAATGCAACCTGGAATATTAATCTGAATTTTCTTTTATTATAAAACTCATAAAAAAATCCTTTATAATGGCTTGGCGGTAGTAACCTGTCCAAATCCAAAACAAAGGACATCTCATGGAGAAGATTACACGAAAAACATCATTTAAACAATGGCTTTCACCAATTTCTACTTCATTATTTGAAGAACAGGTGAAAAAGCATCATTTAAACCACTATACAAAGAAACTTCATATGGCTTCATTTATGAAATTACTTCTGTATGCACAACTCCATGAAACCGAGAGTTTACTTGCGTTGAGTGCTTGCATCTTCTCAGAAGAATTGCAGAACACCACCGAAAAAGCATCAATGAGCGGAATGTCGTCGAACAAAATCAGGAGTGAAGCTTCATTTACGGCTTGTCTTTATGGAAAAAGGGTATTCGTAGATGACAAAGAATGCATGTATGTGTTTGACAGCGGCTACTTAGATTATGAGCGATTCGACCATATGACGGATAAAGGTTACTTTTTTGTCTCACGATTACGTAAAAATGCGGTGACACAGGTGATTGAGAAATTCTCTTTCCCGAAAAAAGCCGCTGTGATCTCGGATGAAATGATTGTGATTGGGATTGGCACGACGCAAAATCGTTCTGAAAACGCATTTCGTTTCATCAAGGTACTCGATTCAAAAGGAAATGAACTACATTTACTGACGAATCGATTTGATTTGGGCGCGGACGAAATCGCTGAGTTACATAAGTCACGCTGGGCCATAGAATTGTTTTTCAAATGGATGAAACAACATTTGAACATCAAGAAGTTTTACGGTCAGAGCGAACAAGCGGTGCACAATCAAGTATACATTGCAATGATTGTGTACTGTTTACATGTGCTAGCTCAGTTGTCTTCGCGAAGTAAGCGAGCCTATTTGCAAATCAGTCGCTTTTTAAAAGCGTCGTTATGGAACCCTGCACACATTTGGCAACGTAAAATCCAAGGAAAGAGCGTTCCATAAAACTTTTTATGTTTCTGCTAAACGAGTCGAAGGTTTTAGTAAAAAAATGGATGTTTACTACCTCTGTTAAAGTATCTTTGTTTTGCTTTTTATGGAAAAAAAACAAGAAACGGAACATTCAAAACACTTTTACGCGACACTAATGATGGAAATATTAAAAATAAATTTAGTCTTTTTTTTCATTGACAGATTGTCGCCAACCTGGAAAAAAGGGATTCATTCCTTCCCCTCCATAAGTAATCTTCACTTCATTTTCAGTTAAATTTGTTATTGTAAAAAATTCATTCTCAAATTCTACTTTATTTAGTTTAGAATGACATCCCCAACTTTTAGTAGAATGACTCAACCATTCACCTAATTCATATAAATCAGGGTAGTCTTCTAGTTTAATAGAGGGATTATTCTCAAATTTCACCTGATAAATTTTAGGTACTAAAACATTATCGATCTTATTTATTGCATTAAAAATTTTCTTTTTGAACATAATGGCTTCCTCCTAATTAGTATATTTTTGGGTGAAAAACCCTTAATATTATTATACTATGACTACTTATCCTTATGTAAAAGGTCATTAAATTCTTTTATAACCGTTCCCTTGTCAGGTGTCCATTCAACTTTATCAACTGTTTTTTGCAATATCAAAGTGATTCTTACGCAGATTTGGTGAAATCTCATATAACGTTGTTACCGTATAAAATTTTATTCTTTCAAAATAATAAATCAGAGTTTATATAACATGCACTTTTGCAATATAGCTAAACCAGCTCGCCCATACAACATTCGTTTGATTGATTTCAAGCGATTTACCTGCCCTTCTAACACGCCATTACTATAGGGGAGAATAAAGGCATGCTTCACGGCTTGTAAATCGTTGCGTAAATGACGGCATATGGATAAAAGGGTTGTTCTTTATGGGAAAGTTGTTTTCTTAGCCATTGCAAAAATCCTTCATAATCAGATTGTTTTATCATTGCACGATACTCTTGTATGACTTCATAAACAGTTTGGAGATTAGGATATTTTTTGAAACATCGCTCTAAATCCCTTCTTTCTGAGGTATTCAGATGATTCGGATGAATCCAAAACTATCTGGCAAGACGTTTTCTAGCTATTTGATAGGTAGGAGATGGGGGATTAGCATGTTTCTGTTTGCGCCTTATCCCTTTCAACAAGTGTGCGCATAGCTGAAAAGGTGCCGTTATCCCCCTTCTTACGGATAAGTGGATCAATCGTTTTAAGTGTTTTTCCCTCTTTTTCAAGACGAATAATAGATTCACGATACCCTTGAGCTGGACTGATGCGACAACGATTGGTAGTAGGTGGGTCAAATTTGGTTGACAATCTACAATTGTTCAGCTTTTTCTTGTTTCACTTTATAATCTGGCTGATAAATTAAGGGTAAATGCTCTAACTTAAACACTTTATACATTGGATCCATCTCTTCCGGATTTTTTAGTTCCAGCAGATGCCCACGGCACCAACTGACAATATAATGATTATTTTCATAATAAGGTTTGCTACTAATGTACTTTTGTGAGTGATGGAATCGCGGCAATTTCATAATTTCATTGGCAACTTTCGGTTTTTCCGCAATAAATAACGTTTTCCCCACAACTTTTTCCTCCTTAAACAAAAAAAGGACACACCCACGCTATGGTTATGCGTAGGTATGTCCTTTTGCAATATGATTTTTTAGTATTGGATTACTTTATATGATAACATTCCCTCTATTTATATACAAATAGAATTGTAGCTCAATAAGACCTCTAAACATCTATTGTTCGATTTAAACACATTTAAACCTATAAATAATATAAAGATTGATGAATTCCAATACATCTCTTGTTTTGATTTCCCCCCGAATAATATAAGAATACTTAACGATAAACATTGCTACGATTTTTGTAAATCAACAATACCCTTCAAAGCATTTGTAATGCCTACGTATCAAAGTGTTCACATTTCTTTTTTATAAACAGCAATTTCTTAAGTTAAAATATATGCTAAGGCAGGAACTCTTGATATACTTTCTTGTTCTAATGAAAAGTTGTTTGATATGTCGTAAATGTTCTGCATGTGCAATAGTAAAAAGTGTTTAATTTCATGAAAAGGTGCACTAGATTTTAACAGTTGTAGCAACCACCGTTATTTCACCAATACACTTATTACTTGAATAAGGCTTGCACCTTTAAAGCAACTTCTTTAGGCTTTACATCTATAGATGATAGCATTTCTATATCTACCCACATTGGCAAATATGAACATCTGTTTCTATTTATGTCAGTGAACTCCGCACCTTCACCAGTACCAAAGTTTCCTTTAATGATTTCAGTCAGGAAAAAGTATTGTATACCATTAAATTCAACTTTCGCAATACATTCTTTAACTTTAACTTCAACACCCAATTCCTCTATGGCTTCCCTCATTGTTGCCTCTTCTGGTGTTTCACTATCTTCAATTCCACCACCAGGAAAAACATAATATACAGAACCATCCCTAATTCTTTTAATTAATCCAATTTTATTAGTAAGTATGGTGCACGAGAGTTAGCTGCTTTATGTATCTGTATTAGTCACATGTAGCAAGCAATTCTCTCATTTCAACTTTATGCCAATACAGCTACACTTATGCTTAACCAACGTTTTAACCGATACGCTGTTTTATTTCTATAGGTTGTATTTTCCCTTTTAGTTAAAAGACAACTAAACGATTTGTCTCCCCCCTAACTAGTACACTTATTATTTTCAACGTATATGTATTTTAGATGCTACTATTTTTCAAGTTCCTAATCATTTATCATTTGGCTTCTATATTATTCTGGTTCAGGAGAATGTGCAAAAACAGCCGGCATTAAGATTCAGCTAGAATATGATTTACATAGTGAAAAATTCCTCAATGTTCAAATAGAACCAGGGAAAAATATTGTAATAATTTAAGTAGCTGACTTCTACACGAAGTCAGCTCTATTTAACGTTTTAAACCCGAAGTTATCGAAGGAGGTCTCCCTTTTTTTAGAAGACCTAAAACGTGTACAAATATTAATGATGATTCCCATCTGCATATTGAATCAACATCATTTTATGATGATTACCGTCTGCATATTGCGGTTTTTCTACTAATGTGTGTATCCCGAACGTTAAAGTTAAAACCATCATACTTCCCATTATACTACCTATCATTTTCTTCATTTTAGTGCCCCCTTATCAAATACTTTCTTTCTTGCTTGTGTACTTAAATAAAAATACTTACTTGCTTTTGTGTGATTATCCTCTTTATAGAACTTAATCGCTAAAGCCTCCGTAGATTCATACATATACGTATATAATTCTTCTCTTTCAAAATACTCATTTCCTGCTAATACAATTTTTTCAAACTCTTCAGCAGAAACATTTTTGTTCCTAGCATCCAAAATCATAAAACGATGTTGATATTCCTCATGTTCCAATGCATTACAAATTTGTAACCCTTTTTTAATCAGTTCCCCTGCTATTTCGTGTTCTTTGAGCTTGAAATGTTCTTGTGCTTCAATAAACATTGCTCGATAATTTCCTGATGTTTTTAGATTTACTTCAGATAAATATCGAATAGCTAGACTTGAGAGGTTTTGACTTGCATATAATAATCCTATATTATGTCGAACCATTAAAATATAATATTCTTCATTGTTTTTTTGAAATTGATCCATTGCAGTTGTAAAATGTTCCTCAGCTAATTCCCACTCTTTCAAATGAGTACAAGCCAGCCCTAACATATTTTCACAAAAAGCAATATTGGTTTCATAACCAGTAAATTTAAGGTAAATATCTTTTGCCTTAGTAACATGTTTAACTGATAAAAGTCCTTTGTATATATCATAATAAAACGAGCCTAATTTATAATGAAACTCAGCTTCTTCTAGCTCATCCGGAATATGTTTTAAAAGGACTTCTGCCTTATCAAAGTGTTCTCTTGCTTCAGTATAGCTACCTGTAACACTCATATAAATTGCTTTAAAGAAATGATAATAATAAGATAAACGTTCATCTGTTGGTGTTCCAAAAGATTCGACTTGATTAAAACTATCTTTCGATATACTCATATTGTCTATTAAATAATTATATCGAAAATCAAGCAGAGAATAATAAAGTAATAAATCCTGTTTCTGTAATAACTCCTGTTTCTCCTCTTTCAGTTCTTGAATCAAACTATCAATCTGTTCCTTCATACTATGAGCTTTCGCGATATGTCTTGAACGAATTTCGATATACCAATCATTCAATAGTTTTATCAATCTGTCATTCCTCACGATTACGGACATATAAATCCTCCTTATTACAGAATTATGCATCTTAATATTAACAAAAAATTCCACATTAATACTTCTTTTTTAATTTTATCCATAAAACACATAATATTCAGAATTATAACCTGAAATATCCTTAAGTTAATGAGCATGAGAATCCCCTACACTTCCTACGAAAAATTATAAATAATATAGAAGCGCTCTATACAGCGGTCACAAAAAGAGGATACCATTATTTTCCAATATAATATGCACATAGCAAAAATATACAAGGCTTACTGTCCATTTTTAGCCAGTAAGCCTTTCATTTTATAAGATGATATAATCGTTTGTTATTTCTTCTCTTTCCTCCGAAACCGCTCATGTATATTATTCCACTTATACGTTCCTGCTTCGTTAAATTCTGCTAGTTCCATGGATAAGGCGAAGTAGCGTTTGGCGGCGAGGTCTGCGAAGTGTTCTTTCATCATGTTGAATAGGCGGTCGCATGTTTCTGTTTTGTCTTGTGTGGTTCGCCCGGCTCCAATTTTAAGCGTCGCATGGACGAATGCATCCTCTTCTTGTCCGTCAGCGATATAGTAATCTTGTAATTCGATTGCTCTTGAACGAATCCCTCCTGTTGGGAAGATGTCACTTCGTGAAATAAGGATATCGTTTACTTTTTTTAATAGTTCTTTCATATTCGCTTCTTCTTTTATATTATCCGTATACTCGACTATAAAATGCGGCATGGACGTAAGCCCCCTTCTTTTTATAGATTACTAGAATAAGAGTAGCCGTTCTGTTAGCTACTCTCTCGATTTCTATCGTTTAGAAAACGTTTCTTCCCCAACAATGGTATTGATCAGACGGCCTATTCCTTCAATTTCGGTGATGACTTCGTCTCCTACTTTCGTATCGACGGATCCTTTTGGCGTACCTGTTAAAATGATGTCTCCTTTACTTAATGTCATAAAGCTACTTAAGTAGGAAATTAAGTCCCGGATGGAAAAGATCATATCTTTCGTTGTTCCTTCTTGCGTCAGCTCGCCATTCACATATGTACGGAGCGCTAAGTTCATCGGGTCGTCAATGTCGGATGCATCGACAATCCATGGACCGATTGGCGTACATGTATCGCGGTTTTTCACTCTCAAATTTGGACGATAATAATTTTCTAAATAATCCCGTATTGCATAGTCATTCGCTACTGTATAGCCAGCGACGTAATCGTATGCCTCTTCTTTCTTAACGCCTCGAGCTGTTTTTCCCATAACAACAGCTAGCTCACATTCATAGTGCATATATGTTACATCTTCTGGACGATATGTTTGACCACGGTGACCGATGAATGTGTTAGGTCCCTTTAAGAAGACAAGGGGTTCTGTTGGCGCGTTAAATGATAACTCTTTTGCGTGATCTGCGTAATTTAGGCCGAGGGCAAATACTGTTCGCGGCTCAACTGGTGGGAGCCATGTTACTTCCTCTTCTACTAGCATCCGTCCATCATCTAATTGCAACTTGCCATCTACTTCAGTTGCGTAGTAAATCCCACCAGCATATGCGATGCGCGCTCGTTTCATCGTACTCCTCCTCTCACAAGTTCTTTTTCTAAAACGACTTGATTTTCTAAGCTGCCAATTCCTTCGATTTCAATTCGAATGCGGTCTCCATTTTTTACGAGTGGTGGATTTTCCGGGACACCAACAAGCAGTATATCTCCTTCATATAACGTCATAAATTCTGTTACATCTGCGATAAGTCGTTCCACTGGTCTAATTAAGTTTTTCGTATGATTTTCTTGCCGCAATATACCGTTCACATATACTTGAATGCTTACATCATTTGGGTTTGGAATAGCCCCTTTCTCTATCACCCATGGGCCAACTGGACAAAATCCATCGCGTGCTTTTTGCTTAATCGCTGGGCGATACACGCTTTCATGAGGTATGCTGATGTCATTTACAATCGTATATCCTTGAATATATGTTAACGCTTCTTCTTCCCTTACTTTCGTCGCTCTTTTTCCGATGACAATTCCTAGTGCTGCCCCAACTTCTAACTCCCTTTCTTCACTCGGTAACGGAATCGGCATTCCCCGGGCAATCATTGTGTTTATCGGTTTGATATATAAAATGGGAGCCATTGGCGCTTGTTTATATGGCAATTCATGTACCGAATTTCCTAATGCGGCAAGTGCTCCTTTATAATTGAGCAATGTCCCGTAAATATTTCCTGAAGTTGGAATATCCAATGCAAGCTCGTGACTTTTATACTCTTTTCCGTTCCATATGACCATATCTTCTGTTATATGTAGCTCCGCTTCTTCTATTTGGGATCGGCCATAACATTTAAACTGTATTTTCCTCATATTTTCCTCCCTCATTTCACTTAATGATGACTAATACCTTTCACATTGCTTCCTGTATTCGACTTCACCAATATTTCTTCAAAATTACCCGTCTTACTTCTTTTCGCAAATAAAATTGTACCTATATAAGCTCCAAGAAATCCTAACGGAATGGAGACAATGCCTGGGGAAGACAATGGAAATAACGGTTCTCCTACAAAAAGCGCTTCTCCTACTTTCGGACTCCATACACTCGGACTAAGCGCAACGAGAATCATACTGCCAAGTAAACCTACGAGCATGCCTGTAATGGCTCCTGCTATATTAAAACGCTTCCAATATACAGTAAATCAAATGACAGGCAAATTAGAGCTTGCTGCAACTGTTAATGCTAATGATGAAAGAAAGGCGACATTCATTTTTTGAACAAACAATGCCAATATAATAGAGAAAACTGTAATGCCAATCGAAGCAAATCGCGCCATGCGAAGCTGTTCCTTTTCAGTCGCTTTTCCTTCTCGAATAATTTCATTATAAAAATCATGAGAGAATGCGGTTGCCCCTGTGACAACAATTCCCGCTACGACAGCAAGAATAGTAGCAAAGGAGACAGCTGATATAACAGCAAATAACATGTCACCGCCTAATATTTTGGCTAGCAATGGTGCCGCCATGTTTCCCGCTGGATTCGCTTTCATAATCTCTGTAGCTCCAACGAATTTTGCAGCAGCAAATCCTAAGAAGATGACCATAATATAAAATAAGCCAATGATCCAAATGGAATAAGCAACAGATTTTCTCGCTACTTTTGCATTTGGAACGGTTAAAAAGCGGCTTAAAACATGAGGAAGGCCAGCTGTACCAAGAATTAAGCCAAGCGTTAAAGAAAAGGCATCTAATCCATTTGTATATTTTGCACCTGGATGTAGGTAAGCCTCTTGAAGGGGCGTTGCTGTTTTCATTTCTTCAAAAATCCGAAAAACATTAAAATCGAATTTGCTCATTACCATGATGAAAATGAGAAATGTCCCGCCTAATAATAAAAATGCTTTCGTAATTTGTACCCAGCTCGTCGCTGTCATACCGCCAAAAATAACAAATACAAGCATAACAAGCCCTACAATAACGACAGATATTTCATATTGAATATTTAATAGTAATTTAAAGAGCGCTCCCGCTGCGACAAGCTGTGCAAGCATGTAAAAAACAGAAATCGTAAGGGCATTAAATGCCGTAATACCTCGCACTTTTTTATTTTGAAAACGCTCTGTAATCATATCTGCCAATGTATATTTCCCTAGATTGCGAAGCGGTTCGGCCACTAGGAGCAAAACGACTAAATACGATACAAGCGCACCATACATTAAAAAATATCCGTCATATCCTAGAAGGGAAATCGCACCAATAAGACCTAAAAAAGAAGAGGCTGACATAAAATCACCGGCAATTGCAAAACCATTTTGCCATCCCTTTAGTCCCCCTCCAGCTGTATAAAAAGAACGCGCATTACTTGTTTTTTTCGAGGCATAATAGGTAATAACAAGCGTCATAATCACAATGAATCCAAACATTACTACCACTTTATAGTCCATCTACTTTTCTCCCCTCTGCCTCTTCCCTTAACACTTGCTCAGCTAATGCATCAAAGTAAGCTGCTTTTTTTACATATAGATGACAAATGACAATAGTCATGCCAAACTGAGCAAAGGCATATACCCAAGCCCATGATATAGAACCAATCGCTGGCTTTGTTAATACCTCTGTATCCAATGTTAAAATCGGTAAAAGTAGCGCAAAACAAACGAAAAAGATTGTTACAGAAACTGTAAATCTTTTTCTCTCGCGCAATAACGCTTTAAATTTTTCTGAATTTGCAATCTCCTCGTAATTTATGTTTTTGGATTTTATCATATAAAACCCACCTCATCCTTTATTCAACTTTATCCCGCTATTTTAAGAACGTAAGGCTCTCTATATCGCTAAGTGATCTAGTAAAACGTACCGATTGATATCATATACATTTGCGTTTCCAAAAATAGATTGGATCCATTTTACTTTTACCTGTTTATTTAATACATCAATGGGGCAATTGGATAACTGCAGGAGAAGCTGCTGTTCTTTTATTTGTTGACATACTCCCTTATAGAAAATTTGATCAATCTCTACCACAATATGATAAACGCCAGGTACTGGTAGCATATAATCTTGTTCTACGAACACTTCAATAAATCTATACGTTTCGTAAAAAAGGGAGGATTTCTGTACAATTCCCCTTATTTCATAATAATCACCGAGATAATTCGGAATATCATGTGTTGCACCATGGGAAAGTAGTTTTCGAATAGCGGTTGAACTAATTTTATGATGACGGTGCTCTATTTTTGGAATCGTTGTAACTTCAAATTTATTCTGTCCTTGTTCTTTTAATAGCTGCATATTGCCTCGCCCTTTATATCCGTAATGATAGTCAAATCCGGCAACAACATGCTTGCAGCAAAATCCGATAATATATGTTTCCACAAACTCTTGATCAGATAGGCGGGCGAATACAGGGTCAAACTTAACTACGATTAATTTTTCAACACCCATATTTTTAAAACGCTCTTCTTTCACTTTCAAAGGTGTTAAATATTTCATCGGGCCATCAGAAGGATTCACAACTTCCTTTGGATGTGGGTAAAATGTCATAACAGCAAATGTGATTTTCTTTTGGTTGGCAATCTCTTTTGCTGTTCTAATGAGCTTTCTATGACCAATATGAACGCCATCAAAGAAGCCAAGTGCAAGCACACATTCCTCTGTTTCTTCTCGTAACGTTTTAGAAATGGAGTGTTGCATATACAGCGTCTTCACCTTATCACCTCACCTATCATTTTCACAAACTATTCTGATAATCTATAGCACAAAATCTGGTTTTCTCTGTTCTAACGTTGGACTTGCCTCTTGGATTCTTTCCCCTGTTTCGATATCTAAAAATGGAGATGTTTCATTAAACCAGCTATCCGGTGCTTTATGCCCCCAGAACGTTTGGCGTCTTGGATCATTTAAATCCCAGCGTACTGGATTGAAATCTGGATCACTTGTTAAATAATCTCCGTTATACAGCTCAATTCGGTATCCATCTGGGTCTCGTAAATACAGGAAGAATGCATTCGATAATCCGTGGCGTCCAGGACCTCTTTCCATATTTTCACCATAGCCAAGTGATGCAAGGACATCGCAACAATGAATAAGTGCTAATGGATCTGGTAACCAAAAGCCAATATGATGAAGGCGTGGTCCTTCTCCATTCATAAATGCTTGGTCGTGTACCGTTTGTTTCCGGTGAAGCCAAGCAGCCCATACGCGATCATCTTCTGTTGCTGTATATTCAGAACATGCAAAACCAAGTTCATTGACAAAGAAGTCGTAAGCTTTCTCTACATCTGGCACAGCGCAGTTTACATGATCAATACGCTGAATTCTTGCTCCACGATATTGATCATAACGCTGAATCATACGCTCAGCCCCCTTCATCTTACAGAAGAATTCAAGGGGCATTCCTGATATATCATGAACATGTAATGCCCTGCCCAGTGCATATTGTGTTCCTTCTTCTTTCCACTTTGTTTTTAATCCTTTTGATTGAAAAAATGCTGCTAGTTTATCTAAATCTGCTTCACTCTTCACTTTATACCCAAGTGCATGAACCCCTAGCTGCTCTGATTTTTTCAATACTAAGCTATGATGAACATGTTCTTCTAACCCTCTTAAATAAATATGCTCCTCATCACATTCCGTCTCGATAAACCCTAAAGCGTTTACATAAAATTCTCGCGAACGATCCAAATCTTTCACATTTAGAATTGTTCTTGCAATGCGAATAATATTAAACTCCATTTGTTGCACCTCCACATTTTTATACTTTTTCGATTAACTCTTCCGAGCGATTTAAAAACTCTTTTACGCGGTCCACATATACTTGCTTATCGTAGCCATTATATAGCGCGCTTGCCATTCTAACTGGATCTCCGAAAAAGAAGCGTTCATACAATGTCTGTCTCGTGCCAAATGCACTCATACAAACATCCCAAGCTAGTCGATATAATTTCACACGATTATATGCGTCCCCATTTGCCGCTTGTAAATATTTATCTAAATCAGGGCGTAATTCCGATTGAAAATCTGATTCGGATGGAATTGCCATTAAACCACTTGCTCCAAGCAGTTGCATAATTTCACTAAATCTTGGGTAAATTTTTGGATAGTAATGGCGTGCAACATTTAATGGTGTAAAGTCCGGTGTCATAATGCCCCACTTATCCAGCTTCGCATTCGCTTCTGCCGCCGTTACGTATGCTTTCACTGTTTCAAGCGCCATAATAACTTCCGACATCTTTTCTTGTACATGTTGAAACTGACCGATATTAATCGTTTCTACCATGAGCTGTAAAATTCCTAATACAAATTCCGTTTTTGTGATATTTTTTGAGACAACTTGATGCGTCATATGAACAACCGCATTACTTTCATTGTAAGCTTGATTACAAACGCCAACATCCCCTAAGGCAAACACCCGATTCCAAGGCACTACGACATCATCAAATACGACAATCGTATCCATTTCTTCAAATCTCGATCCAAGCGGATGATCAAAATGAGACTTTCCGTAATCAAATGATTCACGGCAAATAAACTTCAGGCCCGGTGTATGATTTGGAATTGAAAAAGCATATGCATATGGATTTTCCTCTTCGGATTGTTTTAAAAGAGTCGAAGGAAACACCATAATTTCATCGGTAATTCCTCCTTGCGTTGCGAGTAAACGCGCTCCGCGAATGACTACGCCTTCTGACGTTTTTTCTACAATGCGCGCAGCAATATAAGGATCAGATAATTGCGATGCATTAACCGCACGATTCACTTGCGGCTGAATTAATGTATGTGTTAAAGATAAATCATTCTCGCGACAATACTCATAATACTCCGCCATATTTTTCGCATAAAACGCATCTTGTTTTCCAAACATTTCAGCAGCCGATCCGTAAGCCATCATTCCCGCGTTAATATAATCTGGAGAGCGCCCCATCATACCGCCGTTGTACTTTGCCCACTCTTGAATCATTTTGCGGCGCTTTGCTAAGTCTTCTTTTGTTTTTGGTTGCAAAAAGGAAGTGCCGACCCGCTCTCCTGAAGTTGGAGAAGTATATGTCATATACTCTGCTTTCTCAGGATCGTGCTGCATATCATATAACTCAGCTTGCGTTTTCATTACTCCTTTAAAAGCAGGATGTTCTGAGATGTTTCCTTCTACTCTCTTCCCGTCAATCCATACATTGGCATTTGCTTGATTTACTCTTTCGATATATTCTTTTCCTGTTTTTGCTGGCATTTCACTCTCCCCTTTCATGAAACTATTGTTTTTATACTTTCATCTGCAGCTTGTTATTTCTTTGTGCCAAACTTCGGAATATGATGATCTCCGATTGCAACATGAATCACCTTTGGTTCCGTATAAAACTCGAAAATGGCATAGTGTCCACCTTCTCTTCCAATCCCGCTATCTTTTGCTCCGCCAAACGGAATTCGAAGATCACGTACATTTTGAGCGTTCACCCATAACATGCCCGCTTCAATGGACTGCGCAAGTCGATGACCTCTCTTCATATCATTTGTCCAAACATAACCAGCAAGTCCGTACCTTACATCATTAGCAATTGCAATCGCTTCTTCTTCCGTTTCAAATTCCATAACAGCCATAACAGGACCAAATATTTCTTCTTGGCATACTCGCATCTCATTTTTTGCATGTAATAATAAAGTTGGCGGCACAAAGTTACCCGCTTGCACCGATTCGGGAACAACTCCTTGTATCACTTCACATCCTTCTTCTTTCGCGATTTCAATATACTTTTGTACCTTTTGAAAATGCTGTTTTTCAATTAACGGACCAAGTTCTGTCTTAGAGTCCATCGGATCGCCGATTGTAATGTAGCCTACACGTTCTTTTAATTTTTCAATAAATTGATCTTTAATATTTTTGTGCAGTAACAAGCGAGAATTAGCGGTACAGCGTTCCCCATTAAATGAGAAAATGCCCCACACAGCCGCATCTAAAGCGCGCTCTAAATCCGCATCTTCAAAGACGATAAGAGGAGATTTACCACCTAGTTCCATTGAGGTTTTCTTTAGCGTATCAGCCGCATTTTTCATAATGATCGAACCTGTCGTTGTTTCACCTGTGAACGATATTGCTTTCACATCTTTATGAGCGACAAGAGAGGCACCCGCTGTTTCCCCAAAGCCATGAACGACGTTAAAGACGCCCTTTGGCACTTCTGCTTTATGAATTATTTCAGCCAGTTTGTTAGCCGTTAAAGGAGATAATTCAGCCGGCTTTAAAACAACTGTATTCCCGGTAGCTAATGCCGGAGCTACTTTCCAAGTTTCTAACATGAACGGTGCATTCCATGGAGTGATGAGACCAACAACCCCAATTGGATGATAGACAGTGTAATTAATAAATTCTTTGTTTACCGGATATGCTTCACCGTGTAATTTCGTTTGCACCATTCTTGCATAGAAACGAAAGTTTTCTGCTGCACGCGATGTCATTTTTCTTGTTTGACTAATAGGAAGCCCCGTATCTAGTGCTTCCAAATATGCGATTTCTTCTATTTCCTCATCAATTAAGTCCGCAATTCGATTGATATATCGCATTCTCTCTTCTACTTTCATCTTGCCCCATGGCCCTTTTTCAAAAGCGAATTTCGCTGCAGCAACTGCCAGATTGATATCAACTCTATCCCCTTCAGCTACTCGATTAATCTCCTTATTTGTAAACGGATTCATATTTACAAATACTTTTCCAGACTGCGCTTTTCTAAATTCTCCATCAATATATAAATCTACATGTTCTATTTGCTCATAAGATTTATCCTTTTGTATATCCTTCGCTTCTATATGCACATTCTTCCCTCCTACAATTTTTTGAATGATGCCCCTTAAAATCTGTATGACTTTAAAGGGGCTATGTCCTTATCTAGATACAATGCTTTCTGGTAATTCTACATAGTTCTTTAAGACGTCCCGAATTTCATCTTGCAATTCTTGTGATGGAACATCCATTGGTAAACGAAGTACCGGCTTAATTTTCCCCATCATACCGAGCGCTGCTTTTACAGGAGCTGGATTTGTATCCTTAAATAACACATCATTGAGTGGCATAAGCTCATAATGAAGAGTTAATGCACGTTTTATGTCTCCTTCATTCCACGCATTATAGACTTCTGCAACTTGCTTTGGAGCAACGTTCGCAGTAGCACTAATATGCCCCGCGCCACCAATTGCTAACATTGGATAACAAAGCAATTCAATGCCGGAGAACAAGAGAAAATCTCTTCCACAATGCAGAAGAACACGATTAATATGTTCAAAATCTTTATTTGACTCTTTTATTCCAATAATATTGGGACAATCTTGATTTAACTTCGCAATCGTTTCCACTTGTAAATTGACAGCTGTTCTTCCTGGGATGTTATAAATAATAATCGGAATATCAACAGAATCCGCGACAGTTTTAAAATGTTTGTACAATGCGTGCTGCGATGGCTTATTATAATAAGGCACTATAACAAGCGCTGCATCCGCTCCAATTTCTTGTGCCTTTTTTGTCAAATACAAGGTTTCTTCATGATTGGTAGACCCCGTCCCCGGTGCGAAAGGAACTCGCCCATTAATTGCCTTTGCCGCCGTTTCCATTACCTTTACACGTTCCTCGACCTTTAAAGAGCTTGGCTCTCCCGTTGTACCTGTAACAGAAATACCATGGCTCCCGCTTTCAATATGCCAATGAATTAAGTTTTCAAATGTTTGAAAATCAATTGCACCGCTCTCGTCAAATGGTGTAATAATTGGGGCGATCGAACCTCTCAATTTTTTCTTTGCTTCTGCGAATTTATCCATTCTTTCGTCTCTCCTTTTTCATTTCTACTTCTTTACGCATTGCACAGTTCCTTACTTTCAAATTTCTAATTAATCAGAAAATTCATTACATTATTACTCTATCACGTGATATCATAGATGAAAAATACTAAAAAAATTTGCATTCCATACGAAAAAAATATAGTGATCCATTGGGAGGGAATCAGTATGGATATTAGGCAACTTCGTTATTTCTACACAATTGCACAAGAGGGGCAAATCACCCGGGCAGCTAAAAGACTCCATATGGCACAGCCTCCATTAAGTCAGCAATTGAAATTGCTAGAACAAGAACTCGGCGTTCAATTACTAGAAAGAAATGGACGAAAACTAGAACTTACTGAAGCTGGACATGTTTTATTTAAAAAGACAAAGGAGATTCTTACTCACTTCCATGAAACTATTACTGAAGTAAAAGAAGTTGGAAGTGGTCTCAAAGGAACCTTATCGATTGGTTCTGTGAAATCCGCTTTCTCTTATATTCCAGACAGACTACGTTCCTTCCACGAAACATATCCGCTCGTGACATTTCGCTTGCAGGAAGGAGATTCATTTCGCTTAGCACAACTTATAAAAAATCGCGAAATTGAACTCGCGATTGTCCGCCTTCCATTAGAGATGGAAGACTTTGCTTCCCTATCGCTACCTGCAGATCAATTTGTTGCTGTCATGCCGAATGATAAGGCGGATAACCGGTCAATGATTTCTATGAAAGAACTCGCCAAGTTACCTCTTATGCTACTCCAGCGAATTAAAGGGTTCGGTCTTTACGAAAAAGTTCTTGAAAACTTTCAAAAGCATGGTTTAAAACCAAATATCATTTGCGATTGTCCGGATGCTGCTATGCTTCTTTCACTCGTTCGATCCGGCATTGGGTGCACATTACTCCCGAAATCAACTCTCATTGCACTTCCTTTAAATGGTATAAAAATGATGGATATTGAAGACTCGACTATTACATCTGACTCCGCAGTGATTTGGTTAAAAAATCGTTCCCTTTCCAAAGTCGCCCTGCATTTCCTTGAAACCTTTCGCAATCCATCTCTTTCATAAGGAATAATGCTCAAGACAAAAACCCTATTTTTGATTGACAACCAAAAATAGGGTTTTTGTTTTACAATTGCTTACTAATTAACACAATCATAACGATAATGCCAATGAACATCACAACTAAGCAACCTATTAATTTATAAAATCCTCGCTTTGTCAATGTATTGCCTTGTATATCCTTCCGAACGAAGAAATACACCGCTAACATTAAAAGTACACCTAATCCTAAAACATACATAGCTTGCATTTATCTCATTCACCTTTCTCGCTTTCACTTTAATATGTTTTGGTACAAATCACAAATGAAAGAAAGATTGTACTAATTGTTAATGCCGCTAAAATAATAAGAATGCAGTAAAATTTTAATCAGTGGAGGCTTTCTTCATCCTTCACCAATCAGGGGTTGCGGATAGCCCCCCATCTTCCTTGCTTCTCTCTGAATCTTGAAGCGGACTACAACATTCCTTTTTGATGAATTCATTTCATTCGTTCATCTATCTATATCTTTCATCATGATTATTTTCAATTCAAAATGGAATGATAAACATAATAAATGTTCGTTATATTCATTCCCTTGTCATAAGAAAAATTAATATGTCTATATGCCTTTTATCTTTTTAAAATATTTCATTTCTTATCATTTACAAATAAAATGAGCCATGGCTTTTTAGGATTTTTTGCTATTTTTGCAAAAACAAACGATTTATACGCCATTTTCAATTTATAATCCTCCTTTATAATCAAATACTTCCTTTTTTCTTTCATTATTTAACACTATCGAAATAAAGTTTGTGGTAAATTCAAAATTTTTCATTTTTTATACTATATTCTGTTATATTGTTGTATAATATATTTGTAAGCGCTTATTATTCTAATATACATAATCCAAACGACACTCTAACTAAAAATTCTAACAATTATTTTTATATTTCATCGTAATACTACTTGTTTGAAATACAGGCGTATCAGATGAAATCACCTATTTTTTCCTTAAAATTAATTTATAACATGAAAGATTAACTTAGGTGATAAGTAATTGTGAATGTTTTTTTACAAAACGGATAAGTAATAATGTTTGGTATTATGTAAATTATTGTAATAACATAAGAGTAAAGTTAACATTTACATTCATTACTGGTTCATCAATTATGAAAAGAGTGAAATGCATCCTTTTCACATAAAGAAAGGAATATATGCATTGGGAGGTTTAAACAAATGACGAGGAAGAATACAGCGACAAACCCTTGGGCCAAATTCCATGGTCCGAACCTTGGCTATGTTATTGAACAGTATGATCGTTATATGACGAATGAAGGTTCTGTTGATCCGGAATTACAAGAGCTTTTTGAAACGTTCGGAGCTCCTACGTTCCAAGTGGATGTCGTAACAGGGGACAACAAAGAAACAAATTTTTCTCCTCAAAGTACAGGAAACATTGAAACAATTTTGAAAGCTGTGCAAGTTGTCGAGAATATCCGTTCATTCGGTCATCTATCTGCCCATATTAATCCAATGGAAGAACCGCATGATGGACAATCTCTCATTGAGACAATGATGCGCGAATTAAACGATGTAGATTTGAAAGCGATTCCAGCGAAAACAGTATGGCCAGATGCGCCAAATGATGTTCACACAGCTCTTGATGCAATTCATAGATTAAAAGATGTGTATACAAAGTCCTTAGCCTATGAATTCTCTCATATACAAGATAGCGAAGAACGTACATGGTTGCATCAAATGGTGGAATCAAATTCCTTGCGTCAACCATTATCAAATCAAAAACGAACTGCTCTCTTAAAACGCTTAACAGCCGTTGAAGGTTTCGAGCAATTCTTGCATAAAACATTCGTTGGGCAAAAACGTTTCTCTATAGAAGGCGTCGATATGCTTGTACCTGTATTAGATGAAATGATTGCTGAAGGTGCAAAAGCTGGCGTTGAAGATGTCATGATTGGTATGGCTCATCGCGGCCGTCTCAGTGTTCTCGCTCACGTATTAGAAAAACCATATAGTCACATGTTTGCTGAGTTTAAACATGCAACGATTCAATCTGACGATAAAACGAACCATAATGCTGGCTGGACAGGAGACGTGAAGTATCATTTAGGTCGCGAACAAGTTGTTGGTAATGAAACAGTTCGTACACGTGTTACATTAGCAAATAACCCAAGTCACCTTGAATTCGTCAATCCTGTTGTAGAAGGCTACGCACGTGCGGCTCAAGAAAATCGTAAAAAAGCCGGTTATCCTGAGCAAGATAGTTCAAAATCTTTCGTCATTTTAGTTCATGGAGATGCAGCTTTCCCTGGTCAAGGTATTGTATCTGAAACATTGAACTTAAGCAGATTGAACGCTTATCAAACTGGTGGAACCATTCATATTATCGCAAATAATACAATTGGTTTTACAACAGATAGTTATGATTCTCGTTCTACAAGATATTCAAGTGATCTTGCAAAAGGCTTCGATATTCCAATTGTTCACGTAAATGCAGATGACCCTGAAGCTTGTCTGGCAGCGGCAAACCTTGCGATTCAATATCGCCTACGTTTCAAAAAAGATATTTTAATCGACTTAATCGGTTATCGCCGCTATGGTCATAATGAGATGGATGACCCAGCCGTTACACAACCACAAGTTTATAAGAAGATTAAAAACCATCCAACTGTCAGAGCTATTTATGCTGAACAATTGAAAGCGGAAGGTGTTTTAAGCTCTGATGAAGTGGAAACAATTACGCAATTTACACAAGAGCAATTAAAAGCGGAATATGCACAAGTGCCACCTGCTGATACAAGTGAAGCAGCGATACATGTGAAAGTTCCAGATGTAGTCGCAAGAGGTATTCAACCAATTGACACTGGTCTTCCGCTGGAAACGCTTCGTGCGATTAATGAAGGGCTCTTATCTTGGCCAAAAGGCTTTAACGTTTATCCGAAAGTGAAGAAAATTTTAGAACGCCGCCGAACTGCTTTAGATGCAGATGGTAAAGTGGAATGGGCACTAGCTGAATCATTAGCATTTGCTTCCATTTTACAAGAAGGAACGCCAATTCGTTTAACTGGTCAAGATTCACAGCGTGGTACATTTGCACAACGGCATATTGTACTACATGATACAGAAACAAATGAAACATATTCACCACTGCACCGTTTACCAAATATTAACGCATCTTTCTCTGTTCATAACAGTCCGTTATCAGAGGCTGCTGTTGTTGGTTTCGAATATGGTTATAATGTGTTTGCTCCAGAAACTCTTGTGATGTGGGAAGCACAATACGGTGATTTTGCAAATACAGCTCAAGCATTATTTGACCAATATGTTTCATCTGGTAGAGCAAAATGGGGACAAAAATCAGGTCTTGTTCTCCTTCTACCACACGGTTATGAAGGGCAAGGACCAGAGCACTCTAGTGCACGTCCAGAACGTTTCTTACAATTAGCTGCAGAGAATAACTGGACTGTTGCAAACTTAACAAGTGCGGCACAATATTTTCACATCTTGCGCCGTCAAGCTTCTATTCTTGGTACAGAAGCGGTTCGTCCATTAGTGATTATGACACCAAAAAGTTTATTGCGTCATCCACTTACAGCTTCTACAGGTAGCGAACTAAGCGAAGGATGTTTCCAACCTGCACTAGAGCAAGAAAAACTTGGTACAAAACCAACGAAAGTAAAACGCCTTATCTTTACGACTGGTAAAATGGCAATTGATTTAGCAGCTGAGATTGAATCTGGTAAACATGAGTACAATTTAGATGAACTTCATATCGTTCGCATTGAACAATTGTACCCATTCCCTGCTGAAAAAGTTCAATCCATTATAAAACGTTTTAAAAACTTAGAAGAAATCATTTGGGTTCAAGAAGAACCTCGCAATATGGGCGCATGGCATTACATGGCTCCAATCTTATTCGAACTTGCTGGCGACAAATTGAAAACAGGATATATTGGACGCCCAGACCGCTCTAGCCCATCTGGCGGCGATCCACATGCTCATAAAGCTGAGCAAGAACTCATTATTGCTCATGCTTTAGATACAAACTATAACTTTCGCCAAGATAAACAAGAAATAGAAGTGTATAGTAACTGAAAAAGAAAGTGATTTCTGGCTTACTGAGGTAGCGTTTCATCTACCTCAGTAAGCTAAAAAACTTGGAGATTACCGTAAAAGAAAACACACCGTTAGGCAAATAAGGGGAGGACATTTAAAATGATTGAAATTAAAGTACCTGAGCTTGCAGAATCTATTACAGAAGGAACTATTTCGCAATGGCTGATCAACGTAGGCGACAAAGTTGAAAAAGGTGGTAGCGTTGTTGAGCTAGAAACTGATAAAGTCAATGTTGAAATCATTGCAGAAGATTCAGGTATTGTATCAAAACTATTAGGAGAACCTGGAGATACAGTTGAAATTGGCGACGTCATTGCAATTTTAGATGAAAATGGTACAGCTGCAGCAAGTACACCAGCTGCTCCAGAACAACCAAAAGAAGAAGCTCCAAAAGCTGAGGCTCCAAGCGCTGCGCCAAGTCAAACAGCATTACAAGGTCTTCCAAATACAGACCGCCCTATCGCATCACCTGCTGCTCGAAAAATGGCACGTGAATTAGGCATCGATTTAAATGAAGTGCGCAGTACTGATCCACTTGGCCGCATAAGACCACATGATGTACAAGCACATGCTGCAGCTCCAAAAGCAGAACCAAAACAAGAAAAAACAAGTCCAAAACCAGCTGTAACAACTGAATTTGACAAACCAGTTGAGCGCGTAAAAATGTCCCGCCGCCGTCAAACAATTGCAAAACGACTTGTCGAAGTTCAACAAACATCTGCTATGTTAACAACATTTAACGAAGTTGATATGACTGCGATTATGGAATTACGTAAAGAACGCAAAGAAGCATTTGAGAAAAAACATGATGTTCGTCTTGGCTTCATGTCATTCTTTACAAAAGCAGTTGTTGCAGCATTAAAACAGTTCCCACTATTAAATGCTGAAATTCAAGGCGACGAGCTTGTTGTTAAAAAATTCTATGACATCGGTATCGCTGTAGCTGCTCCAGATGGATTAGTTGTTCCAGTTGTACGCGATGCAGATAAATTAAACTTTGCTGAAATTGAAAGAAATATTCGTGACCTAGGTAAAAAAGCTCGTGACAATAAACTTACATTAAAAGAACTACAAGGTGGCACATTCACAATTACAAACGGCGGTGTATTCGGTTCCCTTATGTCAACACCAATTTTGAATGCTCCACAAGTCGGTATTCTTGGAATGCACAAAATTCAAGTAAGACCAGTTGCAATTGATAACGAGCGTATGGAAAACCGTCCAATGATGTACATTGCTTTATCTTATGACCATCGTATTGTCGACGGTAAAGAAGCTGTTAGCTTCCTTGTAGCAGTAAAAGAAATGCTTGAAGATCCAAAATCATTATTATTAGAAGGTTGATAGACTTTCTAGATGATAGAAACCAGATGAAAGCGGAAAATCTTTCATCTGGTTTTTTATTTAGAAATCTCCATTCTTTCCGCACTCATAACGGACAATTTATGATACATACACTGATAATGTATGCCTAAAATATGCGATGATTAGGAGGTAATGTAATGAGTAATTTCTCGCCTTCTGCAAAGCTGAAAATGAATCAAGATACCTTTTTCCTTCCCGATTCAGACGGAGGTGTCTATTTTCGAAATAATGTCAGCTCATTTCGGATGCAAGGAGATGGCATCTACGAATGGATTGAAAAATTAATGCCGATGTTTAACGGCAAACATACACTGGAAGAACTAACGAACGGACTCCCCCTTCCTTATCAAAAAAGAGTATTTGAAATCGGTGAGCTTTTATATACAAATGGTTTTGTTCGCGACGTCAGTCAAAATGCTCCGCATCAACTAGATGATACACTCTTAGAAAGGTATGCATCACAAATTGAATTTTTAGAGGCATCGTCTCACTCTGGCGCCTTACATTTTCAGACGTATCGGCAGGCAAACGTGTTAGCGATTGGATCTGGCCCTATGCTTATCTCACTAGTTGCTTCTTTACTAACATCTGGTTTACCTACGTTTCATTACTTAATTACGGATCGAGATGCAACAAACTTAGCGAGACTAGACGAACTCATCCAAGAAGCACAATCAGCAGATCAAGGTGTCTCTGTTCAGGAAATCGAGACGACGATAGATTGTTCCTTAGCAGAAACTTTCGAGCCTTTCGATTGGATTTTATATGTATCTCAAAATGGGAATATCGACAAACTACGTCTACTCGATTCCATTTGCCAGGAAGAAAAGAAAAACTTTATCCCTGCTATTTATTTAGAACAAGTTGGCTTAGTCGGACCCATCATCACTTCTGATTGCAGACAATGCTGGGAATCTGCATGGCATCGCATGCATGAAACAGCTCTTCACCCAAACGAATGGGAAGATTCCTTCTCTCCTATCGCTGGTGCCATGCTAGCAAATGTACTTGTTTTTGAGCTATTTAAAGAGATTACTGGAGCTTCAAATCGAGAAACAAACGGCCAATTCTTTTTACTCGATTTAGAGACACTTGAAGGAAATTGGCATTCTTTCGTTAGACACCCCCTTACAATAAACAATTGTGTAACATTCGAACTTTTAACAGAGATCGATAAGAAGCTAGAACAAGATGCCAAGCGCAATCATTCCCATGAACTTTTTCGCTTTTTTGACAAGCTAACTTCTAGAACATCCGGTATTTTTCATATGTGGGAAGAAGATGACTTACAACAACTTCCTTTGTCACAGTGCTATATTCAAATCGCAGATCCATTATCAGAAGGACCAACAGCACTCCTTCCTCCCATTATTTGTAGTGGATTCACTCATGATGAAGCGCGGCGCTCAGCAGGTCTAACCGGAATTGAAACATACGTCTCCAAAATGATTGACTTTCTCCTTTCTGAGCAAGAAGAGTTTATTGGAATTGGAGCTGGAGAAACGATGACAGAAGGTATCTACCGCGCATTTCAGCATTATTTCTCACATCAATTATGTATGAGGCAAACAAGCAAACCGGAAGAAATAATTCCTTTAGAACTTACTGAGATTGCTGATAAACAGTGCCGCTTTTATTTCGATGCGCTTCGCATCGCATGCGAAGAACCTACAATTGGAATGGCTGAAAATTTATATGGATTTCCCGTCATTTGGGTTCAAGCACATCATAAGTGGTATGGTAGCGCTCACTTCAACGTAACTTTGGCATTAAGGAATGCATTACAACAAGCTCTGTCCCATTTTCAAAACGAGGAAGCTCCTTATCAGTCTAATCTATTATGGAATTCCTCTATCCTCATGCTAGATAGAGAACCATGTAGAATCGAAATCCAAACAGAAGAAGTCACTCCAAATCTTTCCACTTTGCAAAATGCTTTACAGAAATTAAAAGAACAGCATCTTTATCCATATATTCTTGATTTATCTATTGAACCATTCCTTAAAGAAGGTTTAAGCGGTGTTTTCGGTGTGGTTATAAAAGAGGAGGTAGACGAATGCTAGATTTTCAATTATTAATTGTCGGAGATGGCGTACTTGCAGATTATGTAGATAAGCAATTGTCTGCTCACTACCCGATCTTTCGTCAACATACACTGGAAGAATGTATCCCAGAGCATACTCGTCTCGCCCTTGTACTACACGACGGATTCCCTCTTTCCGTTCATCAGCAAGCTGAAGAACGATTTCGATCCGCCCATATTCCATGGCTTCGCGCCTTTACTTCATTTGGGGAAGGAATTATCGGTCCTTATGTTACACCGAATCAACCAGGATGTTCTCAATGCGCTGATGCAAGGCGATTTACAGCCGGATTCGACCAAAAAGAGATGTGGGAATTACAACGAACATATTCTTTCCAAACAGACCAAATGACAAAGCGGGATATATGTGCTACACCAATCGGGCTGCTGCACATGTCCTATCTTATTCATGCTGAAATCGAGAACATACAGCGAGAAGAGCATACCTCCTTATCAGATGAACTCATATTCCTAAACTTACAAACGTTCCAATCTTCACGCCATTCATTTCTTCCAGACCCTCTCTGCCCAGTATGCGGGACAGTGCCAAATGATTCTGAAGAAGCTGCTATTCTGCAATTCAAACCAAGTTTGAAAACGAACAGCGACAGTTACCGTTGCCGCTCCATACACGATTTAAGCATATGTTTAAAGAAAGATTATTTAAATCAGAAAACAGGACTGTTAAATGGCAAAATGCAGCATTCCCTTCTGCCATTTGCTGATGTCATTGTCAATATGCCTTTAATATTAGGAAATGAAGGTGTTGCCGGACGGACACATTCATTCAAAATAAGTGAAGCAACCGCAATTTTGGAAGGCTTAGAGCGCTACTGTGGAATGGCTCCGCGCGGGAAACGGACAAATGTTTATGGGAGTTACCGAGACTTTGAAAATATCGCGATCAATCCTCTTACATTTGGTGTACATACAGATGAACATTATAATCGGGATGGATTCCCATTTAAACCATTTGATCCTGATCATCCGCAAAATTGGGTATGGGGATACTCACTATTACAAAATCGCTCCGTTTTAGTTCCAGAATCACTTGCTTATTACAGCTTGGGACATAAAGATGCTTTTGTCTATGAAACTTCAAATGGATGCGCGATTGGCGGCAGTATAGAAGAAGCTATTTTCCACGGCATTTTAGAAGTGATAGAACGCGACTCTTTCTTACTAACTTGGTATGCACAATTACCCTTACCGCGCATCGATCTCCGTTCTTCAGAGGATATAGAATTACAACTTATGATTGCTCGAATGCAGGCGATTACAGGCTATGAGTTACATGTATTTAATGCAACAATGGAACACGGCATCCCAAGCATATGGGCAATCGCTAAAAATACGAGGAAAAGCGGCATGAATCTCGTCTGTGCAGGTGGTGCTCATATGGATCCTGCGCGCGCTGTAAAAAGCGCAATTCATGAACTAGCCGGTATGTTACTCATTATGGATGAAAATCTTGAAACAAATCGAAAAACATATGAACAATGTTTACAAGACCCTTATCTTGTGACAAAAATGGAAGACCACAGCATGCTATATGGATTACCAGAAGCGGAAGAGCGCCTTCAATTTTTATTGGACACTCATCAGCCGCTACAAACATTTAAAGAGATGAGTTATTTAAAATCCATCGATAAAAATTTAACATCAGATTTATCCCATCTTTTAACTCGATTGCATCATGCAGGCCTTGATGTTATTGTCGTTGATCAAACTGTTCCACTTATAGAGAAAAATGGGTTATCTTGTGTAAAAGTACTAATTCCCGGCATGTTACCGATGACATTTGGGCATCACTTAACCCGTATAACCGGTCTAGAAAGAGTATTGACTGTACCAATGAAACTAGGATATGTTGATCAGTCTCTTACATTTGAACAGTTAAATCCACATCCGCATCCTTTCCCATAATCTACTCTCCCCCACCAACTTATGTTAGTGGGGGATCACTATGAAGGAGGTTCATTCGAAATGCAACTAGATACATTTCTTCATCATTTACATTTTTCAGTCGATGAAATTATGCCTCACAATCAAGAAGTAAACTGGGAAGATGCCCCGCTTCCCTATAAATTATACCGCGGGTTACCCAGTATTCCCCTTTCTCTAGAAGTCCCATTAACAGTAAGAAATCAACAGATGTATAACAGCCCTACTATCACAAATATTGGTCATTTTCTTTGGTATACATTTGGGTTAACAAAGGTATGTCAACCTTCTGTTGAACATAACGTCAATATATTTCGAAGATTTCTCCCCTCTGGGGGTGGATTATATCCAAACGAATTATATATCTATTTAAAGATTGAAGATTGCCCACAAGGAATCTATCATTATGATGTTGCGCATCATCGGCTTCTCTTACTTCGCGCTGGAAACTTTGACTCTTATCTTGAAAAATCACTTGGCGATCGCTGTGACATATCGGATTGCTTTGGCACTATCTTTGTTTCGACAATGTTTTGGAAAAACTTCTTTAAATATAATCATTTTTCCTATCGACTCCACAGTCTAGATACCGGTGTTCTTATCGGACAATTACTGGCGTCCTCCAAACAATTTGGCTATACAACTGGCGTATATTATCAATTTTTAGATCGGGCGATCAATCATTTACTTGGACTTTCTGAAGAAGAAGAGAGCGTATATGCTATTATTCCTTTATCTAATGAATCTACTTGGCGCAATCCTCTAACAATACCAAACGTCACGTCTAACGATTTATTGGAGCAACTCCCTATTTTGAAACATAAACACTTTGTTCGTTCAAAACATGTGACTGAATATCCAATGATTCTAAAAATAAACGAAGCCTCTATGCTCGAAACAACTGAGCAATTTCGAACATTACGAAACGAAGCAATTACTACGTATGGTAAAGACAGTTTCTCTCTTCCTAAAGTAGAGCAATTATCTTATGATTTTAGAGTTGTTTGCCAAAAACGTTATTCACCAGAGTCTGATTTTTTCTTAACAAAACTGAATGTCACTGAACTTGCTACTTTATTGCAAGAAACAGCTTCTTCTTTTTTTTACCAAAATGACATAGATAATAGCGACAAGAATCCAAAAGCACGCGTTTCCTTGTACGGCTGCTTTTCTCATATAGACGGTTTACCTAGCGGGGCGTATTCCTATAATAGCGACGCTCATGCACTAGAATCCATTGCTCCTGGAGATCATCGTCATCTCCTGCATTCAAGTCTAACAATAGATAATGTAAACTTATATCAAGTCCCACTTTGTCTTCATGTTATCGGCAATACAGACTATATGAAAGATACATTTGGATATAGAGGGTACCGCATGCAGCAAATGGAAGCTGGTATACTTGTTCAAAAGCTCCTCTTAGCTGCCACTGCAATGGGCATGGGTGGTCACCCCCTTTTAGGTTTCGATGTTAATCTTTGTGATCAATTATATAAAATTGATGTAACGCAAAAAACGACTCTCATCCAAATTCCAGTTGGTTTTTCTCGACCACGCAATTGGTTAAAAGGCAACTTGCATAGCTAAAATCTGCCGATGTAAATGCTAAAAGTCGTAGTACATGAAATTATATCGGTGCAACTGGTACTTTTATCGGCGATTGTACACCATATATCGGCGCAACTTTAAAAATATCGGCGATTCGACAGAGAATATCGACCGCTCGACAAATAGTGACAAGCGCCTTAAACCCCTCTTACCAAACGAAAAAAGCAGACGTTGTTTCGTCTGCTTTTTTCGTTAGATTAATTTAAAAATGCTCTTAATTTGTCTTGCAAATAGCCAATTTTTCGAACCACAATTATCATTTAAGCTATCTAATAAAATAGATCTTCCATTAGAAAAATTCAGCTGTAATGTTGTATTTTTGTCATTTGTTTTTAAATTTACGTCTGTCATATCGTCATACTTTAGTTTTTCCACTTCAATATACTCTTCTTTTGCTTGTCCAATTACAACATGATCTTGGAAGAAAAAGAATACTTCTACTTTTTTCCCAAAGCAAAATACATGCTTCGGATAAATTAATGTAGCATTATCAATTCCAATGCATAATTCTTTTAATTCTTGAATAACTTCTCCAAAGTCCTCTTCATGTCGTTCGTTTGCTTCTTCAATCCACTCTTCTACTGTTTTTAAATTAATTGCCATTTCTAATCCTCCTGCATGAACACTAGCGCTTCTTCATTATATAAAAATGAATACTATATGAAAATATAATCGATAAATACTATATTTTTCAAGAGTGAATATGAAAAATAGCCTTTCGATAAGAAGTACTATTTCGCGCGCCGAGCTGCTTGTTGGATTGGATCCCACACGCTATTATAAGGTGGTGCATAGCTTAAATCCACATCTTCTAAGTCATGAATACTCATCTTATGAAAAAGCGCCATTGCGATCACATCAATTCGCTTATCCACACCTTCCGCTCCAATTACTTGTCCCCCAAGTAATTGTTTCGTATCTGAACGATACAATAATTTCACATGAAGCGGCGCCGCGTTCGGATAATAACCAGCGCTGCTTGTCGAATCTACTTTTACCGTTTCATATGGCAAATTCAATCCGTTTACTTCTTTTTCATTTAAACCGGTTCTTGCAAGTGTAAGTCCCATAAATTGAATGATTCCTGTACCAAGCGTTCCTTTAAACGCTCTTCGTTTATCAACCATATTTAATCCCGCAAGTCGTCCTTGTTTATTCGCAGTTGTCCCGATTGGTATATGATCTTGTATTTCTTTTATGACATGATAATGAGTCGCGCAATCCCCAGCTGCAAACACATCTTTCACATTTGTTTGCATATAGGCATTTACTTCTATCGCTCCTTTATGATTTACACGTATATTCGTTCCTGCAAGAAAATCTGTATTGGGCTTTACTCCTACTGATACTAAGACAAGATCCGTTTCATATGTCCCTTTATCTGTTTCAATTTCTTCTACTTTTTCATTCCCTTTAAAAGCTTTCACATTTTCATTTGTTAAAATTTCAATTCCATGCTTCTCTGCTTCCTCATGTATATACTTTGCCATATCCGCATCATAAATTGTACCAACATGATCGTTTCTTTCAATCATTCGCACCGCTTTTCCAAGTTCTACAAATGTTTCCGCCATTTCAAGACCAATCGCTCCACCACCGATAATTGTCACTCGTTCCACATTTCTCTCTTTTAACGTCTCTAATATGTGATGAGCATCTGGAATCGTTTTGAGAAGGTGAATGCCTTGTAAATGAGCCCCTTCCCAATCTGGCATAACAGGTCTAACTCCTGTTGCAATTAATAAGCGATCATATTCGTATTGAAATTCCTCTTTTGTATCTGTATGTATTCCATGCACCATTTTATGTTCCGTATCAATCTTTGTTACTTCATGGTGTACTTTTGCATCAATCCCATACTTATCACGAAATGTTTTCACATCGCGTGCAATTAATTTTTCCGTAGAAGAAATTGCCCCGCTTATTACATAGGGGAGTCCGCACTGGGCATACGAATAAATTTCTCCTTTTTCTAACGTAATCACATGTGCATCTTTATCATTTCTAATAATTTGCATCGCCGCACTCATACCAGCCGCATCTCCACCAATAATTACATACTTCACTATATCACTCCTTCATTTTACTCTACTCTTTACATTTTCCAGATTTTCTACAAATAACACCTTTTTCTTATACAAAGTATAATATTTGCTTTCTTGTTTCACCAATATCCTGCTCTTTCCATTCAAAAAAGGTACAAGCGCATCATCGCTACTGTACCTTTCACATTAAAAAATTCATAAACCAGTTAACAGATGAACGATTATTTTCAAATAAGACCAAAATACAAGCCATCCTGCAATAAAAATAAGAATATTTGCGATAATCAATGTATAAACTGGATCTAATCCACCTCGATCTAGTCTAAATATCGAAACAATAATCCCTACATCCATAAGTGTTACAGCCATTCCTAAAAATAACATAGTTAGAAAAATAGTTAAAAAGCTAAATAAAAATGAAAGAATGAGCATCGTAACAACTGGTGTTGCTACTGTTCCCCATACTCCTAACGTCTCCCAAAAAGAAAAAGATGACTGCATCAACTTACCACTTATAAAAATAATAAATCCAATAAAGAGGAATAAAACAAGGAGAAAGAAAAAGATTTTAATAGATTCTCCTAACAATGAAGGAGACGGTGTTTCAGGCATAAGACTCATTGTCATCCATGTCGTCTCATTCATAATGCGATAGAAAACAAGCGTAAATAAAAAACAAATAAAAATAAGACTTGTTATTCCATTTCTCCCTTCAATGGATCCACTTTTCATAATGGCTGAAGGAGCTTTCATTGCATTTTTAAAGAAATGAAAATACCCGCTTACAAATTCCTTTACTTGCTCTCGCACTTCATTGGTTCGTTTTTCTAAATTGTCATTTCTTCCCGCTTGTTCTTCTGCAAGCTCGGTTAAAGCATGCCCGCAATACCCACAAAACTTTGCATGAGCGGTATTCTCCATATGACAATTTGGACATGTCATTCCATCTCCCCCTTTATATGCATGTTCTAAGCTGCTATAAGATTAATATATGTAAAGGAAGACAAAACATGCTCTAGCAATTTGTAAACAAAGTGATATGATAATAAATACTATTATAAATAGATTGGATGAAACATATGGAACTTGTATACTCAATTGTTCATATACTTTTTGTAAGCTTTATACAATTATTTTCATTAGTGGGGATGATTATTATAGTTGGTTTCATTCTTGGATATTTAGAATCACGAACTCGAACTTATTGGACGAGAGCTTTTGGTAGAAAGGGATTCCTTTTAACAGCATGGATTGGCGTTCCCATTCATGAACTTGGCCACGCTCTCATGTGCCTTGTATTTCGTCACCAAATTGTATCTATACAGCTATTTCCTACGAATGTAAGCAATGGGCGTTTAGGATATGTAAGACATCAATATCACCCAAGAAGTGTTTATCAAAGAATAGGAAACTTCTTTATTGGAATTGCTCCCATTTTTTCAGGAATGGCCGCTTTCATTCTATGTATGTATTATTTTGTCCCAGACTCTTATGATTTATTTATAAATGTGCTAGAAACACACACACAATCAGCTTCTATCAATATGGAAATGGTGCAACATATTTGTTTCTCATCTATCATTTTATTGAAAAGCTTATTTACGATAAATAACTTATCCACTCCATCTTTTTGGCTCTTTCTCTTCATTGCAATATGCATCTCAACACATATTGCTTTAAGCAAATCCGATATAGAAGGCTCAATAGATGGATTGATTACGCTGTTCGGATTTCTTCTTTTATGCAATAGCATCGCTCATTTGTTTCATTACGATCGTCATACGCTAATAGAAGGAATCGTAAAATACAATATGTATATGCTCGCTTTTTCAAGTATAACCATTCTATTTTTATGCATTTCTATGCTGATCAGCTACTTGTTCTATAAAATAAAAACATATTAACAAGGCACATCACGATGTTGGAATGTGCCTTGTTTAGTCATTAGCATCACTTTCTACCTCTATAGTTACACTCCTCCACAGGGGCAAGAGCATGCCCATTCTCGTCTGTGCACCATGACTGTGATTGAAAGGCAAGGAAAATACCAGCCCACTTGTCTTGTTTTTCAAAATGAATCAATATCCCGCCATCTTGCCATATGCCATCATCCTTTTTCCACTTTTCCACATTCCCTTGATTCATATGAATATCATGGATACCATTTCCTGGTTTAAAGTGAAAATAAGCATCTGGCGTATTTTCTTCTGGCCCCCATCGCTCTCCAAATGCATAAATAGTTGCTTCTTCGACTATTGCTCGTTTTATATACTGTTCTATTTTTTCATTTAAGTCATTGTTGGCGCCTGATTTCTCTGGTGGTAAAGGAATCATTTGTCTTGCATCAAACAACTTCCCTCTCACATAATCCAATGCAACTTTCGGTTCGTTCTGCTTCACCTTTGTAAAACCAAATGGCAAGCTTAGTAAAATGGTAATCGCGTCTGATTTTATATTCTCGCTTGCGAAATATAGTACTTCTGATGGATACCTTTGTGACTTCACATTAATCGCAATTCGATAATCCACTCCTTGTTCACCTTGTAAATGGACTTGATAATGAGGTGTTTTCCCTTTTCCACTCCTAGACTGTATTGCTTTTCCTTTTAATACACCATAGTTTTTTAGCGGCACGGGGATCCTCTCCTCTTTGTTTAATAGAAACGTTTGTTCTTTTATAAATTATTCATTGCAAAAAGAAAATCCTCCTGTGGCAGAGGATTTTTTCAAATAATTTATTAGAATATATACCAAATAAGGACCTCGATACCTACAATCAACACTGCGCCGAAAATCATGAGTGTTGTTTTCTTCAATAACTCATTTTCGCGAAATGGAACATTACATAAGTAAGCTCCAAGTGTAATCCGCGATGGACAGGCAATGGTTGCTACTGATGATGCCGTATTTTGTAGACTTGTAACATATTGCCATGGCAATCCTACGTTTTGTGCTGTTTGCATTTGCAGGTTAATAAACATCGCATTAGATCCAGCATTGCTTCCTGTTAAAAAGCCGCCAATTCCACCGATGAAAGGTGCTACAAAGACAAATAACGTTCCAAATGTATTTCCTGCTACATCTGCTAACAAGGAATGCATCCCTGCGGCTCCCATTAGTTCTGAAATGGCAATAAACATTGTCGTTGTAATCGCAAACGGAATCCATTGTTTTACCGTTTGAAATAATGATTCTTTTATAATCGCAGATGGTACACGAAAGACAAAAATAGTAAACAAACAAGTAACACCAAGCCAAAATCCCGGGGAATATAGTAGTTCTAGTTTATAAGAGTAAGATGGTAAATTTAAAACAGCGTAAGATTGTAATGTATGATGGAAAGTAGGAACGAGGCGAGATAATAAAATACAAGCTGTTAAAAAGAGATAAGGACTCATAATCTTAACAATGGAAGGCCCCCGCTCTATCGTTGCTGCATGTTCTGATAACATTCTACTCTCTTGCTTCGCGGTCAGTTTTATTATGGTCAAACCACATGCAATCGTTACAATTGAACTTAAAATACCGGCCAACTCGACACTTACATATGCATTTGAAAGATAAATAGAAATAGAAAATAAGAGAAAAAAGCCGAGTCCTTCTTTCCATTTTTGTTTCACTGCTTCCCATCCGCCAACAACATATAAGGAAAGTACAATAAAGTATGCAAAGAAAGGAATACTGAACAGTGCTGTGCTAGTTCCAAACTGAACGAGCGATATATGAACAAGCTGTGCTCCAATAATGGTTCCCGTTGCCATCGCTCCCCATGAACTTGCTAGTAAACCGATAAACGATAATAAAACAGCTTGAAACGGCTGATAACCGAGCGAAAGAAAAATAGGTGCCGCTACCATAAAACCGATGCCAAATCCACTGACTGATTCAATAAGCGGGCAAATGCCAAAACACATGAATAACATTTGTAGCAAACGATCTTTTGTCACTTGTTTAATAAACTTTGCCGCTTGATTAATATATCCCATTTTGTTCATGAGGTGAAATAAAAGAATACCAAAAAACAAAACATATCCGACGATAAAACAAATTAATCCACCCTTAATCGTTGCATGCACTACTTCCCCGATTTGCAGACGAAACATCGGTGTTAATAACACGATGCCCGTACAAATAGCATAAGAAATTAGCGATGCTTTTAATGATGTTTGTTTAAACAGAAATAAACAAATAAAAATCATCAGAATCGGAATAAGGGCTAGTAATACATCCATATTATCATCTCATTTCTTATAAGGTACAATTGTAACCATTATATAACAATTGTCAGAATATTCAATTCTAAGAGTGATACATTTTCAAAAGGGGCTCCTAAGCAGGTAGCCTCTTTTGTCGTTATGTGTCGTTGGTCGATATTCTCTGTCGAAACGCCGTTATTTTTTGATTTGCGCCGATATATGGTGCACAACCGCCGATAAAAGTGCCGTTTGCGCCGATAACCATGTTCATTCCCAATTTCACTTACTCTTCCAATATCATTTCGAGCAAGATCAACTAGCATAATATGCTCTGCCCGCTCTTTCTCATTTGTTAGTAATTCCTTTGCCCTTTCTACCATTTCACAAAATTCTTTTTCTGTAATAGAAGATGTAAAAGATAAAGAGGCTTTTTCTACTTCAACTTGCTCTTCTAATTCACTAAATATATCACGTTTGAAACCTTGTAATCTTTCACATACTTCTTCATAAGAGGTCGATTCTTCTTTTCTGCACACATATACAAACCATATCTTCTGTTTCACATGATCATAGACGACATATTCACGGTATAAAAGAAGATGAACTTCTGGAATATGGATGGGATCATATAATTCCTTACCGATATTTTCATATTGCCGAACGACGTCATACCCAACATATCCAACTGCTCCCCCGCAAAATGGGAATGGGCCCTCAACTTGATACAGTGCAATGACTTCTTTTAGTACATGTAATACCTGTCCTTCAAACTGCCTAGTATGCCCCTGTATTGTCAGTTCTACTTGTCTTCTATTGCTTTTCCCCCTAAGTAAGAATAACGCCCTTTATCTTGATGCAACTGTGAACTCTCCAATAAAAATTTCTTGTCTCCCTTCATACGGCGATATAAAGAAATAGGCGTCATACAATCTCCTTCTGCTTCCTCAATTACGAAAAAGGGGCATTCTTGTCGTTGTTTCCTCATAAACTCCTCTTTTGTCATCATACCTTTCACCTCTGTCTTAAAATAAAAAAGCCCTCTACATATCGAAATATGTAGAGGGCGATAAATTTACCGCGGTACCACCTCATTTGGATGTAAAAAACATTCCGCTTTATTGAGGTACAAATCTATACCTTATCCTTGTAACAGCGGAACCCGGGTTGCCTACTTATCTCTGTTCAGCAAACCTCTCGTAAGCCCATTCCGCATCTGGCACCGCACTGGGCCCCCGCCTATCCCAGCTCTCTGGAACGTCTCCATCATGCGGACTCTTCTTACTCAGCGATTTCACTTATTTACTATTTCCATACAAAAAGGGAGTACTCATCCTATAAAAAGGACGGGTACTCCCGTGGTGCCACCTTCATTCGTTACAATTGTAACATACTTAACCGTATCAAACATAATACGTGTCTCTTATATCGATGAGATCATGTCGCCAAAGCCTACTTCTTTCGGTTCGGTTTGGAAGCTCCGAAGTCCATTCCATACTGATTTGCACCATCCATCAGCTCTCTGACATGTTCATAATATGTACTCCTCTTCATCAACGCTTATATTTTGTTAAGTTGCATTTGTTATAATTCTCATTTTTCTTATAAGTCGATACCTTTTAAAAAATTTTATTTTTTCATTCATTCAATATTATATTGACAAAACAACCTATTTTTATGTAAATATAATAAATACTCTATTAAAACAAAGGTTTCATGTCAGAAAATTGTATATTCTAAAAGTAAAACTTTATCAAAAAACGCTTACATTTCTGAAAATTCGTATTTATATGTGGATTTTCTACCATAATCATGCTAGATTATAAATATGTAAATTCATCAACAGACATTACAAAAGGAAGGGGAACTACATGAGTACGCAGATGTTAACTTTAACTTCGATCTCTATCTACATGCTCGGGATGTTACTAATTGGCTATTTCGCCTATAAACAAACATCCAACTTAACAGATTATATGCTTGGCGGGCGTACACTAGGCCCCGCAGTAACAGCCTTAAGTGCTGGAGCATCCGATATGAGCGGTTGGCTTTTAATGGGCTTACCCGGTGCAATGTTTAGCGTTGGATTAAGCAGCAGCTGGATTGCGATTGGCCTAACACTTGGCGCATACGCAAACTGGATCTATGTTGCTCCTCGCTTACGTATCTACTCTGAAATTGCAAATAACTCTATTACTATCCCAGAATTTTTAGAACATCGTTTCCACGACAAATCTCATATGTTACGACTTGTATCTGGACTTGTTATTATGATTTTCTTTACTTTCTATGTAGCTTCTGGATTGGTTTCAGGTGCGGTCTTATTCCAAAATTCATTTGGTATTAACTATCATATTGGATTATTCATTGTCGCAGGTGTTGTTGTCGCTTACACATTATTTGGTGGTTTCTTAGCAGTAAGCTGGACAGACTTCGTGCAAGGTATCATTATGGTAGTAGCACTTATTCTTGTTCCAACCGTAACAATCATGAATGTAAATGGACTTGGTTCTGCATTTCATACCATTCAATCCATCGATCCAACATTGTTAGATATATTTAAAGGTACTTCTGTATTAGGCATTATATCCTTATTTGCATGGGGTCTTGGTTATGTTGGACAACCTCATATTATCGTACGCTTTATGGCTATTTCTTCTGTTAAAGAAATTAAAAGCGCACGCCGAATTGGTATGAGCTGGATGGTTTTCTCTGTTATTGGAGCTATGTTTACCGGTCTTATTGGTATTGCTTATTATTCAAAATATGATTTAACATTAGCTAATCCGGAAACAATTTTCCTTGAATTAGGACGGATTTTATTCCATCCACTCATTACTGGATTTTTATTAGCCGCCATTTTGGCAGCAATTATGAGTACAATCTCATCTCAACTTCTCGTTACTTCAAGCGCAGTAACAGAGGACTTATATAGAACATTCTTTAAACGTTCTGCTTCTGATAAAGAACTTGTTTTTGTCGGTCGTATGGCGGTTCTCATTATTGCACTGATCGGATGCGGATTGGCATATAAACAAAACGATACAATTCTAGCACTTGTTGGATATGCGTGGGCTGGTTTCGGCTCTTCATTTGGTCCTGCTATTTTATTAAGTTTATATTGGAAGCGCATGACAAAATGGGGTGCGCTAGCTGGTATGATTGCTGGAGCGGCAACTGTTATTACATGGACGCAATTTCCATTTTTAAAAGACTTCTTATATGAAATGATTCCAGGGTTCGCAGTCAGCTTGCTTGTCATTGTGATTGTCAGCTTATTCACAACACCTTCAAAAGAAGTCGAAAAGCAGTTTGAAGAATTTGAGAAAACTGCATAAGCAACAAATAAGAACCTCCCTCTTATAAAGGTGGAGGTTCTTTTCATCTCGTGGGTACTTCGACAATTTCCTTCCTTAAATTAACAAATTCTTTATGTTTCATTAAATGTACCATAACACTCTTCCTTTATAGTATAACTATCGATACTTATACAGAAAGGAGACTTCCACATGCTGGCATCTTTACAACCGCAAAACATAAGAAAACTTGCACCTATCACAAATACTTCTGCTTCCTGTCTCAACATCCAACGAAACTTTTCCATCGCTCCTTCTGTTGTTCCCGTAATTGGTGTTCATATACAAAAACAGAAATTGAAGATCAAAGCTGGACAAAGCATCGAATTATCAGCTTCTGTTTTGCCAGAGAGCGCAACTAATAAAGAGGTAATATGGACAAATATGAACTCGAACATTATCACATTATCTCCAAAAGGAAATACGGTCACCATTACAGGAAAATCAGCTGGAAGAGCCGTCATTATCGTAACATCGACTGAAGGAAAGTTTCGTGATTTATGCATCGTACACGTACAACCGTATATGACAAATCCAAATTAAAAAAAGCGGTTTTCAAAAGCCGCTTTTTTTAATTTGGATTTAAGGATTTTTACTTTTCACTAAAGAAAGGTAATGATATAGAAATAATTGGTAGTATCCCTAAGATCATTCCAATGTTATAAATGAACTGAACTACAAAAAGAGTCATTCCACTATATGATATTTTTTTACACTCTAAAAAGATTCACCATACCTCATATCAGTATAATGAATCTAGCACTTACAATTCTTGTGTATATACAGCTTCGTTCACTGGCCCTTTTGATCTTCGCTTTTGTTCTTGTAATAAGAAAAGAAATACACCAAATAGGACAAAGACGCTGCCGATGATTTGCATACTATTTAGCTTTTCTCCAAGTAAGAAAAATGCAAGTATCGATGCACCAACTGGTTCTCCTAATATGCTCATTGAAATCGTCGTAGCATTCACGTAATTTAGCAACCAATTATTAATCATATGCGAAGCTGTTGGTACAATGGCAAGTAAAAGAAAAATCCACCAGTCCCATGCTGAATATCCTGTAAATGGTACATTCATCACTATGTTATAAACGGCCATAAAAAGACCTGCAAATGTAAAAACAGTAAAGCTATAAATCCAATGCGATACTTTCTTCACTGTTGTTTGACCGATAAATAAATAACCAACGACTGCGATGACACTTAAAAATGATAAAAGATCTCCTAGTATCGCTTTCTTACTTAATCCTAAATCCCCCCATCCAATACACATGACACCTAAAATAGCAATTCCCATCGTGATTATTGCTGAATATGTTGTTCGTTCCTTAAATAGAAAGAAACCGCCTACTAAGGATACAATGGGCTGGAGTGCTAAAATGATTGTCGAGCTTGCAACTGTTGTCAACTTTAAAGAGGCAAACCATAATAAAAAATGCAGCGCTAAAAAAAATCCTGATCCGATTAAAAAATACCAGTCTTTCTGTTGAATTCTGTGAAATTCTTCCCTTTTCCTCCACGCAATAGGTAGCATAATGAAAGTGATAATCCATAAGCGATACATACTTAAAATAGAAAATGGCGCTGAAGACATCTTCACGAAAATAGCTGCAAATGAGATTGCTATAATAGAAACTGCTAATGGCAGTGCGATTGATTTATCCTTTTTCATATGAATTGCCCCCTCCCTCTATCAAAATCAAACTTCATTATAGCTTTTTTCTTCCCTTACTGAAATACTAATTTTTTAGATTCTTTCTATTATTATGGTAAAATATAAAATGACATACATATTCAAGTAGAAAAGAGCATGCAGCTATCACTGCTACTTAGATTCATATGTCGGAAAAGGAATGGATATCTATACGCTATTTTTATTTAGGGGGATTTACATGAACCAGGCAATAGGGAAAATCGAAGAAATTTCATTTTTCAGTACAGCACTTCAAGAAGAGATGACACTGCTCGTCTACTTACCGACTCATTACACACCTCTTCATAAACATACTGTCGTTATTGCACAAGATGGAAAAGATTATTTTCAACTTGGGAAGGCACATCGTGCACTTGAACGCCTTCGTGAAAACGAAGAAATTGACCGTACCATTATTGTCGGGATTCCATATAAAAATGTACACGACCGTAAGGAGAAATATTTTCCAAATGAAGTGAAAAATAACGCATATATTCGCTTTCTTGCTCATGAATTAGCACCGTATATTGATGCAAATTATCCAACATATCAGATGGGAAAAGGTCGCGTATTAATAGGAGACTCACTTGGCGGTACAGTATCCTTTATGACAGCACTTATGTATCCGCATACATTTGGTAAAGTTGTTATGCAATCTCCATTTGTAGATGAAACGGTATTAAATCTTGTGCGAGAGTTTAAAGAGCCCGAGGCATTGGATATTTATCATGTCATTGGGACAGAGGAAACAGCTGTAGAAAGAACTGATGGACAAGTTTCCGATTTCGTTGAACCGAATCGAAAACTACATGCATTGCTGACTGAAAGAAATTTCATTACACATTACGAAGAGTTTGAAGGGAATCATACATGGAAATATTGGCAAATGGATTTACCAAAAGCCTTTGCTCATATTCTATCAATGAAATAATACTCAGCAGTATTCTGAATTATTTGATATAATATAAAAAAGATTTGTTTTCTTTAAAATCTAACTAGACTTACAAAGGGAGGAATTGAGAAATGAAACTAGGCATTGTAATCTTTCCGTCAAAAATGATTCAAGATAAAGCGAACGGGTTGCGTAAGCGCTATGATCCACATTATGCATTAGTTCCGCCACATATCACATTAAAGGCACCCTTTGAAGCACCAGAAGAACAATTAGAAACGATTGTGAAAGAATTGCGTACAATTGCAAATAAAACGAATCCTTTCACCCTTCATGTTGGAAAGGTAGGCTCATTTGCCCCTGTTAATAATGTTATTTATTTTAAAGTTGAAAAAACACCTGAACTGACATTCTTAAATGAAGAAATGCATAAAGGGTTCCTTACACAAGAACGCGAGTATGCTTTCGTACCACATTTAACAATTGCCCAAAAGTTATCGGACGCTGAGCACGCTGACATTTTAGGACGTTTGCGCATGAAAGATTTTTATTATGAACAAACAATCGATCGTTTCCATCTCCTGTATCAATTAGAAAACGAAACGTGGAATGTACACGAAACCTTTCACCTTGGGAAAGGGAGCAAATAATTTGAAGGCACAACTTGTCCAAACAGATTAACAACTGAAAGATGCATTCTCTGTGCGTAGACAAGTCTTTGTGAAAGAACAGCATGTATCTGCTGAAGAAGAATATGATCAATTTGAAGAAATCGCCAAACATGTTGTCATATACGATATCGACATTCCCGTTGGAGCTGGGCGCTTGCGTATGGTAGATGGTATCGGGAAAATAGAGCGCATATGCGTTCTCCCTTCCTATCGAAAAAAAGGAATTGGAAAACTCATTATGGATGCGCGCGAAACATATGCCAAGGAAGAAGCAATACCAAAACTCAAACTTCATGCGCAAACACATGCGGAATCTTTCTATAAAAGATTAGGATACCAAACTGTTTCTGATATTTTTTTAGAAGCAAATATACCGCATGTGATCATGATAAAAAAATTATAACTTTTGAAGACAGGAGGTCATTCCTCCTGTTTTTTACATTGCTATTTTCTTTTTCTTCCGCTAAAGTTAAAAGTTGATGCTATAAATTTGAAGGTGAATGTATGACTCAGGAAAAATTTTCACAAAAATTATTAACACACGCCGACGTTCCCCAAGCGACATATCATATTCCTAAGACATCTTCCCATTTAATTATGGAGCATGATGCAGATGCCGCTTATTTTCGCGCTTTAGAACAGCAAGGCGTTTATTTAAATGAGAAACAATTAGAAGCAGTGCGAGCAACAGAAGGTCCTGTCCTAACTTTAGCTGGTGCTGGGAGTGGAAAAACCTCTGTTTTAACCACGCGCGTTGGTTATTTAGTAAATGTAAAAAAAGTTCATCCACGCAATATTTTGTTATTAACCTTTACACAAAAAGCAGCGGAAGAAATTCGAAGTCGCGTTGCTAGTTTACCAGGTATGAATCATGCTGCAAGTAGCTATGTTGTGGCAGGAACGTTTCATTCTGTCTTTTTAAAATTATTGCGTAGTCAAGGATATAATCAGCAAATTTTAGCAAATGAAAAACATAAACAAATTATGATTAAGAAAATCTTAAAAGAATTGCGCTTAAAAGATGCTTATGATGCCGAAACGATGCTCGCCATGATTTCACTTGAAAAAAATAAATTACATCGTCCGAAAGATGTACAAGCAAAAACACCTGTTGAGCAAGAATTTCGCGAAGTATATGAACGCTATGAAGAAGTGAAGCAAAAATACGGCTATATTGATTTTGATGATATTCTGCTTGAAACCTTCTATATGCTTGAAAATAACGCTCCTTTGCTCATGCAATTACAAGAGCGTTTCCAATATATTGAAGTCGATGAATTTCAAGATACCTCTTACGCACAATATGAGATTGTAAAATTATTAGCTGCACCACAAAATAATTTATTTATCGCAGGTGATGATGATCAAGCGATTTATGGTTGGCGCGGTGCCAGTCATCAAATTATATTATCCTTTCCAAAAGAATTTGATGATACAACAATCATTGCGTTAAATACAAATTACCGTTCCAATCCATTTATCGTTGGACTTGGAAATGAAGTCATCAAGCTGAATCAAGAGCGTTTCCATAAAGAATTATATTCTGTGCATGAAGAAGGAATGCGTCCATTTTACGCTCGCCCTGCTACGACACTTGATGAAGCAAACCAAATTCTGCAATTGATTCAAGATAAAGTATCAAGCGGTGAACGTTCATATAAAGACTTTTGTTTATTATATCGTACACATTCTGTAAGTCGCTCGTTACTCGATCAACTTACCATTCATAAAGTACCGTTTATTAAGTACGGCGCCAGTCAATCATTCTATGAACATTCTTTAATTAAGCCTGTGCTTGATCATTTGCGCTTAGCATACGAACCGTTTCAGATGGAGGCACTGGCAAGCATATTGCCAACAATGTATATTGGGCGTGATGATTGCCTCTCTTTTATTGAACGTGAAAAGTGGAAATATGGTGAAGGAAGATTCCCTTCCCTTCTTCATTTCCTACTGCTGAATCCAAATTTAAAATCATTTCAAGTGAAAAAACTGAATGACAAAATCGATTTTATTAAGTTTATAAAAGAGCTGGAACCAAAAAAAGCACTAAAAGAGATTATTAAAGGAAAAGGGAAATATTTAGAATACTTGCAGAACAACGATCGTTCTTCCTTTACGATGCATAAAGATATTCAGGAAGAAATGCTGGAAGAACTCATCGAGTCTGCCAATCGTTTTACCGATATTCCCGCTTATTTAGAATTTGTTCATGCGGCGATTCAAAATCAAAAAGAAATGGAAGCATTAAAAACAAAACCACAAAAAGACGCCGTATCACTCATGTCCATTCATAATGCAAAAGGCCTTGAGTTCCCTTGTGTCTTTTTGCTCGGCGCAAGCGATGGCATATTGCCACATTCCTCCTCTTTAAAAGATGCAAACGATCGCCCAACAGATTCTTCTGAAGCGTTAGAAGAAGAACGAAGATTGATGTATGTTGCCATTACGCGTGCAAAAGAAGAACTGTATATTTCCTCTCCACAATTTTTTAGAGGGAAAAAATTAGACATATCTCGTTTTTTATATATCACGTTACCAAAAAAGACACCTTCTTAAATGCACTAGGTGTCTTTTTTACTTCTTGTACGTCTCATTCTTCCTAATGCCTCTCTATTTTAAATGAAAAATTCATGCTTTTATCGTATGAATTAGCGTAATATCAATCCTATTCCATTCATATTGTAATAGTGTATGTCAGAACACACGATAAGGAGTGAACAGAATGAGCTGCAACTGTCACGAGGAGCATCCTCACGATTTTGATTCGAATTTTGATTCTAATTGTGTATGTAATGTAGTACGTTTTATACATGAGTTACAAGAATGTGCAACTACAACCTGTTCAACAGGTTGCGAAGTTCCCTTTTTAGGGCCAAATAATGACGCAAGAGTTGCCAATACAAGACCTTTTGTTTTATTTACCAAATCCGGAACACCGTTTGAAGCATTCGCTCCATCAGGATCTATTACAAGCTGCCTATCCCCTATATTCCGTGTTGAAAGTGTAGATGATGATTGCTGTGCCGTATTGCGTGTTTTAGCCGTATTTGTAGGAGGCGAACCAGATACAAGCGATAACCCAATTTGTACATTTTTAAATGTGCCAAATGCTTCATTGCGTGCGACAACTGCTTGTATTACTGTTGATTTAAATTGTTTCTGTGGTATCCAATGCTTACGAGATGTCTCTATTTAATGTAACGACGTATATGTTACCGAACAATTGGGGTGGTAGAACGATGCCACCCCATCACTGTTTCCATAATGATCATTCATTAGAAAGCGAGACTCTTAACAATACAACTTGCATAAACAGGACTCCTTCTCCCTCTTGACTTATCCCGCTATTTTAGGGCAATAAGACTCCCACCTCAAGGGTTCAAAGAGTAGCAAGGGCTACCCGTAACAGCCCGATTGGTGAGGGCTCATAATCAGTGGGGAATGAAGAAAACCCCCACTGATTAAAGTTTCACTTTATTTGTCCTGCATTAAAATCAAAGCCTTTTCCTCCTACTTTCGATATCATTCACATTATTTTTGAGTATTTTTTACAAAAATTAGGAACCTGTCTATGGCAGGAACATGATTTAATTCATTAAATAACAGTAGAACAAGTAAAGGAGTGAAAAATATGTCTTCTTGGGATTGTAAGCCTACTCAATTTTGCCCCAACGTTCCAGTCGATACACTACCCGCTTTCGGTTTTGCATTTAATGCTTCAGCACCTCAATTTGCAACATTAGGCATTCCTCTAGCATTACCTAGCACAAATCCAAATCCAAATATTAGTGTACCTGTATTGAATGATACTGTTAGCACAGGAGCTGGAATTCGAATTGAAAGAGCAGGTATTTATCAAATTAGTTATACATTGACGATTAGTCTTGATAATGTTCCAGTTACTCCAGAGGCTGCTCGATTCTTTTTAACTTTAAATACACTGGATAATATTATTCCTGGTTCAGGAACTGCAGTTCGTTCTAATATCGTAGGCACTGGTGAAGTTGATGTTTCTAGCGGTGTAATTCTTATTAATTTGAACCCTGGTAACCTTATTCAAATTGTTCCTGTTGAAGTGATTGGAAGCGTTGATGTTCGTGCTGCCGCATTAACTGTGGCACAAATTGGTTAATAAAAAAGGCGGCTTTCGAAAAGATTTTTCGAAAGCCGCTTTTTCTTTTTACTTTATCCCGCTATTTTAGGGCAGTAAGGCTCCCACCTCAAGATTCAGAAAGAAGCAAGGAAGATAGGTGGGAGTAGGGCTACCCGTAACAGCCTGATTGGTGAGGGCTCATAATCAGTGGGGGATGAAGAAAACCCCACTGATTAAAGTTTCACTTTATTCTCTCTATACATTGTGCCAACGCCTCATTCCATCCTCTCAAAATAGGAAAACCATTTAATTCTATCATATGATTTTTCAAAATAGAGTACTGAGGTCTCTTTGCTTTTGCTCCATAGTCTTTTGTCGTTATAGGATGAACTTTCACATCTTTTCGCATTATTTGTAATGCGTTCTTTGCAAATTCATACCAAGAACATGATCCGCTATTACACACATGATAGATACCATATAAATTCGTTTCTACTAATTTTTCAATCATACGAGCTAAATCCCCAGCATATGTTGGTGAACCAATTTGGTCGGAAACGATTGATATTTCCTCTCTCTCATCCGCTAAGCGAAGAATCGTCTTCACAAAATTATGCCCATACTTTCCATATAGCCAGGAAGTCCGAACAATAAAGTACCTGTGATGTAGACTTTGGACAAATTGTTCCCCCGCTAACTTTGAATGACCATATATATTGATAGGTGCTGTAGCGTGAAATTCATGGTATCCTTCTTTTTGATCACCTGAAAACACATAATCTGTACTAATATAAACAAGCTTTGCATTGTACTCTTGTGCAGCAACTGCGATATTCCTTGTTCCAATTGCATTGACTAAAAAAGCCAATGCTTGCTCTTCTTCCGCTTTATCCACTTTTGTATAAGCAGCAGCATGAATAACGATATCTGGCTGCAGTTGTTGCATCAGCCTCATCACGTCTTCCATTTTCGTTACATCTAAAACATCTTTTCCTAAGGGATGCACTTCATATTTATCAAGCATAAATACTTCTTGCAATTCTTTCCCTAACTGACCGTTAGCTCCTGTAATACAGACTTTGATCTTCTTCATACAGTCGCTCCTTATTTTTGTTGTAGTCGGCTCCACCATAATTCATTCTCACAATACCACTCAATCGTTTCCCTTAAACCTTCTTCAAATGTATAAGTCGGACTCCATCCTAGTTCCTTCTTTATTTTACTTGCATCAATTGCATAACGCCTATCATGTCCAAGGCGGTCTGCTACAAATTCAATGGCTGTTTCTGACTTTCCAAGTTGCTGTAGTATACTTCGCACCACTTCTATATTTGTTCTTTCCTGATTCCCTCCAATATTATATACTTCTCCTGCTTTTCCTCTATGCATAACCGCATCAAGAGCTCGGCAATGATCTTCTACATGAAGCCAATCACGAACATTTTTTCCATCTCCATATACAGGCAACTGTTTTCCTTTTAACGCTTGAATAATCATAAGCGGAATTAACTTTTCAGGATATTGATACGGGCCATAATTGTTTGAACAACGTGTAATTGAGACGTGCGTTCCATATGTTTTGAAATAAGAAAGAGCAATCATATCTGCACTTGCTTTACTTGAAGAATATGGGCTACTTGGCGCTAGTGGTGTCGTTTCTGTGAAAAGCCCCTTATTTCCTAACGACCCATACACTTCATCTGTTGAAACTTGAAGCATTCTTATATGCGGATACTCTTTCACTATTTCTAACAATGCGACTGTTCCCATTACGTTTGTATTGAAAAAGGGAGTTGAGTTTTCAATACTTCGATCTACATGTGATTCTGCTGCAAAATTAATAATACAATCGATACGATGTTGCAAAATTACTTTTTGGGCAAGTTCTCGATTTTGAATATCTCCTTGTACAAAAAAATAACGAGAATCTTGATGAACAGATTGCAAATTGTCAAGATTCCCACTATATGTTAAAAGATCGTAGTTAATGATACGATATGTCTGATGCGTCCGTAATATATAACGAATAAAGTTACTTCCAATAAAACCTGCTCCACCAGTTACGAATATATTCATATCCAACACCTCTACTTAAAACAATCATGATATTGGTCAAATGTAGGCAACGCTTTATCTTTTTCTGAAAGAATCGGTTCACTGACCGGCCATGTAATCGCCAAGCTTTCATCATTCCAATATAATCCATCATCATGATCTGAACTATAATATTCATCTACTTTATACATGACGAGTGTATTTGGCACGAGCGTACAAAATCCATGAGCAAAACCTTTTGGCACAAGAAGCTGTCTATGATTTTCTTCACTTAATATAAAGCCTTTCCACTCTTTATATGTTGGAGAGGAAACGCGTAAATCCACAATAACATCATAGATTGCCCCTTTTAATACTTGAATTAATTTCGTTTGTGCTTTCGGCTCTTTCTGAAAATGCAAACCACGCACTGTGCCGGCCTTCGCTGAAAATGAAAGATTATCTTGAATGAACGAATAAGAAACGCCTAATTTTTGAAACTCTTTCCAATTATAACTTTCTGTAAAAAAACCACGATGATCTTCAAATAAACGAGGTTGTAATAATAAAGCATGCTGAAAATGTGTTTCAACTATTTCCATATACCCACCTATTCCCCATTAAATTGTTGACCAAAATCTAAATGACACGCTAATGCATTTGCTCTCTGCAATGATGCATGTGTTCCTGCGTCTGTCCACCAACCAGACATAATATTATAAGATAATAAGCCACGTTTCAAATACCGATTATTTAAATCCGTAATCTCAAGCTCTCCTCTTTCTGAAGGTGTTAATTGCTTAATATACGAAAACACCTCAGCGTCATACATATAAATTCCTGTCACTGCATATGAACTTTTCGGTTTTTTAGGCTTTTCTTCAATTTCAATAATTTTATCATTTTGTATAACCGGGACTCCAAATCTCTCTGGATCTTCCACTTCCTGCAATAATACCTTTGCTCCTTTTTCTTGCTTCACATATTCCTGAACGTATGGATAAATATTATCTGAAAAAATATTATCTCCTAGTATAACAAGCATCCGATCTTTTCCAACAAATTGTTCACAAAGTCCGAGCGCCTCAGCTATCCCTCCGGCTCTATCCTGCACGCGATACGTGAATGAAACATGAAAATCATGACCGCTTCCTAAAAAATTAACAACATCCCCCATATGTTCTTTTCCCGTAACAATCATAATATCGGTAATACCGCATTGTTTCATCTTATAAACAGCATGATAAATCATCGGATAACGACCAACTGGAAGCAAATGCTTATTCGTTACTTTTGTAATGGGGTATAGCCGCGATCCCGTTCCTCCAGCTAAAATAATCCCTTTCACCCAAATCTCTCCTTTACTCCTTATACTAGTAATCAATCTATTCCTTATCTCTATACTTAACTATGAAACCACTACCTTATAATGAAAATAGTGGTTTCATATAGTGTTCTACAAATTTTCGTCTATATTTCTCATACGCTACAGCATCAAATTCATCACCATTATAATGAATACACCACGGTGCTTTTTGAGTAGAAATTCCAATTAAATATCCCGCTTTTCGAAATTCCATCGATTGGGAAATGTCATAAAAATGAAAACCATCAAATACATCTTCGCGCCATGGAATATCATATTGCGTTGCCATAAATAGTCCATCAATTGCTTCCACAGATAGAAATGTCTTTGACTTATAAAATGGCTGCTCTAAATTCAACAATTGATAATTTTGTCCTCGGTATTCAATCACTTGTGCGACTAAGTTTTTACCTTCCCACCAAATCCCACTAGCGGGAAGGCTTTGACAACCAGCAACACCAATTAATCCAAGCTTTTCATTCTTTGTAAAAAGATCAATCAAATAAATAGCCACATTTCGATCAATAATAAAAGTATCTTGATGCAAATACACTTTATACTTTGCAGGATGCGAAATTGCTTGGTTATATGCGCTTGTCATACTTTTCGCTCCATATATTGGTAAAATTTGAATTCGATATCCCGGAGGTACGAATAAATTATGAATCTGTCTTTGACATTGCGCAAAAAGTTCCTCATTATTTGTACAAATGACAAATAATATTGTCTTTTCTTGCATGCTTACAATCCTTTCTCTCTTACGATTTTTCCTCCATATAATGTTCTACAAAAATTTTACGGTACTTCTCATAATGCTCCAAATTTAAATCAATATGATAGTGAATGCACCATGCATCACGCTGCACAGGAACTCCTACTGTATATCCTGCTTTTCGAAACTCAAATGATTGCGATACGTCATAAAAATGAAAACCATCAAACAAATCCTCCCGCCATGGAATATCATACTGCGTCGCCATTAACAATCCGTCAATTGCTTCTACAGGCATAAATGTTTTTGATTCATGAAATGGTTTCTCTAATGTTGCCATATAGAAAATATCATTCATATAACCGATTACCTTCCCCACAACCCCTTTTCCAATATTCCATAAGCCATTTTGCGGTACATATTGCGCACCAACCATCCCAATCATCCCGAGATTCTCATGTTTTGTGAATAATTCAATCATTCCATATAAAAATGCTCGATTAATAATAAACACATCTTGATGTAAATACACTTTATATTTTGCCGGATGAGAAATCGCTGTATTATATCCGCTTGTCATACTCTTGGCATTTCGAATCGGTAGAAACTCAATGCGGTATGAATCTGGCACTTCTAAATTCATAATATGCTTAACACATTTTGCATACATTTGTTGATCGTTAACACATGTAACAAATAAAATGGTTTTCTCCGCCTGATTCATTCTTGTTTCTCCGCCAAGATTACATACTGATAAACAACTGATTCTGCTAAAAAACCGCTCCCTAATCGATATTTATTGCATATGTTCTGCAAATCCTCAATGAGCGGCACATCTTGATCGTATGGCACATATACACGATCAACTTCTTGTATAGAAAAACCAGCCTTCAAAAATAACCTTAGCATTTCATTAAAAGTAAAAAAGCGAATATGCGTTTTGTCCATAAGTCCAAATTCTGTATAAGTCCAATTCCCGGCTAATAATGATTGGATAACTGAAATATGAGCTACATTTGGAATACTCGCTAAAATGACTCCACCTTTTTTTACATATGGTTTTACTTTTTCAATCACTGCCCAAGGATCAAATAAATGTTCTAACACATCCCCAAAAATAATACAATCAAATTGTTCATGCTCATATGGCAATTCCATCGTTTCAATATCACCGTGCAAAACATGATCCAATTTCTGCTTTGCTTTTTCAAACGCATTAGAAAATGCTTCAATCCCTGACACACGTGCTCCCTTTTCTTTTATGACAGCTCCCAATCCACCTTCAGAACATCCGATATCTAATACTTCTTTCCATTCGCTTTTTATATGTTTTAGTAAATGTGGATTTGCTCCTGTATAATAAAAATCTGGTTTTTCATTATATAAGGGAGACTCTTCTTTATTCATGTTATTTCCCCTCCTTATGAATGATCGACAATCTTACTTCTTATTTTAAGTTCCTTACCATACTCTACGCACTCACGCTACATGTTATCCCTCATATTCCTGCCTAAATACCTTTCTAAAGTAAGTTCTGTTATATTCAATAGCTGCATTATTTGGGACGTAAGTTGCTGCCAGTTCATTATAATAAAGAGCTTTTTCCTGATCCCCTAGACGACTATAACAAATACACATTTGCAAATAAGGAAGCCATGTATAGCTAGCTGGACTATAAAACGGACTCGCTTGGGGAGCAGGCACTTCTGTTGCTAACTTATACCAAAATATAGCCTCTTCATATTTCTCTTGTTTCATATATATATCCCCTACTCTTGTACAATTCTCACCTCTCGGAATAGAATATTGAAACGACCTTGTACAAGCTAATATAGCTTCTTTCCATTTTCCTAAATGTAAATAACAATCCCCCAGCTTCCCACACGCGTAAATTTTTTCTTCATCCCATCCTTCTTCCTTCTCTAGAAATACTTCATATAATGAAACAGCATCTTCATAGCGCTGGTGATCTGCACATTCATTGGCATAATAAAAAATATCTCTAGCAGTTAATTCTTCTCCATTTGCTACGATATTTTGGAAAATCTTCAAATTACGATTTGTTGGCTTTTTCTCCTTTTTATGTGTAATGGCAACTTCACTTTGAAAAAGTTCACCATGTACCGCTAAATATTCATGCACTTTTCCAAACCATTCAAATCCACACTCTCGCTTAACGAGCCGATATCTTCTCGTACAATATAAAGGTTTTCCATTCGAATCCATTACGAGGTGATATGGCATAGAAACGGCATCTACTTTATCATCTAACTCCCATTTTAATTTTCTTAGCAATTCTTGCGCGTCTTCTAATAAGACATCATCTGCATCGAGCCACAATATATAATCTTGTGTCGCTTTTGAAAAAGAAAAATTACGAGCCGCTGAAAAATCATCCACCCAAGGAAATTCGTATATATGAGGTGTGTATTCCCGAACAATTTCTTGCGTCCGATCAATAGATCCTGTATCCACAACAATTATTTCATCAACAAGAGATTGAATAGAATCTAAACATCTTCCAATTGTTTGTTCTTCATCTCGCACAATCATACATAAGCTAATTGTAATTTCCTTATCTCTCAAAATCCTCACCCTCTCCCACTCAAGTTTATGTTGAAAGAAGTGAAAACTTTCCCAAAAAGAAATAATTCATATGTCAGTGTCATTTTGTTCATGCTGTACATCTACTATATAATGAATGCTTTTTGGAGGTGAATTTATGTCAAAAGAAAATTATTCAAACGATGAAGAATTTTTAACAGCTAGTGCACTAGACCCTGACACTATCGGCCCTACATTACCGCCTATTCCACCATTTACTCTTCCATCAGGACCGACTGGGCCGACTGGTGTTACTGGGCCGACTGGACCTACAGGAGAAACTGGTATTACTGGACCAACTGGACCTACAGGAGAAACTGGTATTACTGGACCAACTGGACCTACAGGAGAAACTGGTATTACTGGGCCAACTGGACCTACAGGAGAAACTGGTATTACTGGGCCAACTGGACCTACAGGAGAAACTGGTATTACTGGGCCAACTGGACCTACAGGAG
>NZ_JAKUFV010000021.1:0-63848 GCF_022663595.1 Bacillus cereus group sp. BfR-BA-01360 | reverse complement strand
GAGATATTAACGCAGGACAAAATCTTAAAAATGAAGCAATAAGACTTCTAACCGTAGGGACTACGGGGATATCCTAATCAATAACTAACCGATAGGTTGGTGTTCTTAGGAATCTCCCACTTCAAACAGACCGTAAGGTCGTTAAGTGGTGAGTAGTTCAACATTGTTTCATTATAACGAGGAATGAGTGTAAAAATACATCCCCCCCTGAATCATGGGCTTTTTTAAGTGTCCACGATTCGGGGTACAGTTTAAATGAATTGATAGGCAATCTTTTTTGGCATATATATCTAAAATTTTGATTTCCACATTTACCTAATTTGTTATACTGAAAGGAATAACAAAAGAAAAGGAGACATTGCCTTTGATGAAATTTTTAGTTTTAGCAATTCTTACATTATTTTTAATTCCATGGACAAGAAAAACACTTCGTACAGTGGATCAAAAAAATGCTGAGACAATTATAAAAAAGAAGGCTGCACCTATTTTAGTCATTCCAATTTTTCTTTGGATTGGCATTGCAATCTATGAATATTTTTGGCTAATCGATAACCGTGTAGACTCGATTCTTACGCATTACACGGTTGTTATTGCTGTGCTCATTGGAGTTGTTCTCGTGTTGCAAGGTAGAAGAGGAAGATTAGAAGTTCAGGTGAAAGTAAGTGTAATGCTTGTTTTACTTTTAGCTTACGGCTATTTTGCTTATGTACATGATATCGTAATCTCACAAAATAAATATGATTCTGTTATAAAGGTCGAAAAAGATATTTCAGAGCCTTTCACAGAAAATGATCAACCGTTTACCGTTCCACCGAAAACAGCGGAAAATAAGATGAAGAAGGTATTTGGTGATATTCCAAAGGTAGCCTACTTTGAATTAGGAGAACTTACTCCACAAATGGTAGATGGGAAAGCTTTATATGTGGCTCCAATTGAGGTTTCGGGATTTTTTAAGGCACGCAAGGCAGGAACGATTCCTGGTTATGTGACGATGTCAGGTACAAATCCTGATGCGGAAGCGAAATTACATCTTGGGTATAAAATGAAATATGTACCAAGTATGTTTTTTGGTAATCATTTAGAACGTGTTGTTCGAAAGGCAGAGCCAAATCTTATTTTTAAAGGGAAACCGAAGTTTGAAATAGATGATAAAGGAAAACCGTATTATACAATGACATACGGTGAATTTATTTCTGGGCGATCTGGCTTTAAAGTAAAAGGCGTTGTCGTTGTGGATGCACAAACAGGTGATGTAAAGCGATATGATAAAGGGAAAGCGCCTAAATTTATTGATGGTGTGTTAAATCATGAAACGGCATCACTATTAAACACGTACTTTGGTAAGTTTGTACATGGTTTTTGGAATACGAAATTTTCTCAAAGTGATGTGAAGATTCCAACTGAATGGGGAACAAAAGAAGGGGTAACACCAATCTTTGGGAAGGACGGGACATTATATTACTTTACTGATTTTACTTCTCCAAAAGAAGGTGTCGATTCTGCTTTAGGTTATTCATTAGTAGATGCACGTACAGGGAAGCTGTATTACTATAATGGAAAAGAAGTAAAAGGAATTATGGATGGCTCAGCTGCGACAGAGGTAGTAGATAATTCTTTTAAGAGAGAGAAATGGCACGGAACGATGCCGGTTATTTATAATGTGTATGGGAAACCTTCTTGGATTGTACCTGTTATTGATGATGGCGGTTTAGTGCGAGCACATACGGTGATTTATGCTTCCAATGCAAAAATATTTGCGACAGGTTCCACTCAAAAAGAAGCGCTGGACAAATATAAGAGTGTGCTAACGGGAAGTGGAGGTTCATTCCGCCCGACTTCTAGCGGAAAAGAAGCACAAAAAGAAGGGATTGTACAGCGTGTTTATAAGGAGAAATCAGGAGAAAATACGCTTGTCTTCATCTTATTAGAAAATGAGAACAAAGTATTTATGGTTTCTGCAAAAGACTTCCCGTATGCGATGTTTACCGAAGTGGGAGATTCCATTAAAATGGCGTATTTGGACACAGGGGAAACGATGTCTTCGGTATCTAAATTCACAAATGAAAATTTAAAAAAGTAAAGCGATAGATTTTCTATCGCTTTTTTTATGTTATAAAAAGGAAAGTAGCATATACTTGACGTATTTGTATTGATGTAACTATAATTGTTACGTTTGTTTAAGATATATCAATTTAACCTTATATTTATAGTAGAAAGGATGAATCTTACAAGTGAATGAAATGAATCACGGTGTATATAAGCCTGTAAAAACAAACAGGTTTTGGATGATTATTGTTTTAGGGACACTCACAGCAATTGGCCCATTATCTATTGATATGTACTTGCCTTCATTGCCAAAATTAATGGGGGATTTGCAAACGAGTGCCTCCCTTGCTCAGCTTACACTAACAGCATGTTTACTCGGACTTTCAGTAGGACAATTATTTGTTGGTTCTATTAGTGATATTTATGGGCGGCGCAAACCTTTGATTATTGCCCTTATTATTTATGTAGCATCTTCTTTACTTTGTGCGGTTGCTCCATCTATTTGGATTCTAGTGCTATTACGGTTTCTGCAAGGAGCTTCAGGTTCAGCGGGTATTGTCATATCCCGTGCGATGGTACGTGATATGTATACAGGCCCTGAGATGACAAAGTTCTTTTCGTTACTTATGTTAGTAAACGGGGCAGCGCCTATTTTGGCGCCTATTATTGGTGGACAATTGTTGCAATTTACTTCATGGCACGGTGTATTTATTGTTCTTGGCGTAATCAGTATTTGTATGTTAATATCAGTTATTTTTGTACTGCGTGAAACATTGCCATTAGAAGAAAGGATAACAGGAGGCGTAGCAGGGACGCTGTCGGTCTATGGGAAGTTATTGAAAGACCGCTTATTTATGGGGTATGCCGTATCACAAGGGTTCGTTTCAGCGGCGATGTTTGCTTATATTTCTGGATCGCCGTTTGTATTACAAAATATATATGGGGCATCGCCACAAGCATTTAGCTTATTTTTTGCGATTAACGGAATCGGTATTATTATTGCCAGTCAAATTACGGGCCGCTTGGCAGGAAAGGTAAGTGAAAAAGCGTTGTTTGTAGTAGGTATTGGAATTGCGGCTGTTGGAGGTACTTCCTTACTACTTACGATTGTATTTGGAATTGGATTAATCGGTGTATTATGTTCTTTATTTCTTGTTGTATCGAGTGTTGGTGTTGTATCAACAACAGGTTTTTCACTTGCGATGAGAAATCAAAAACAAGCGGCTGGAACGGCTGCTGCATTACTTGGTCTGCTACAATTTATCTCCGGGGCACTTGTTGCACCTTTAGTAGGTATCGGGGGAAGTAATACAGCGCTTCCTATGGGTGTTGTTATTGCGTTATGTGAAGCAGGTGCCGTTTTATATTATTTACTCATGGCAAGGCCTAGTGAAAGAAAACTTGTATTGCCAGAAAAACAAGATATAGACGCATAAAAAAGAGGTGGTTCAAACATAAATTGAATCACCTCTTTTCATATTATAACTATGGTGAGATTGGTTGCATAAAGTGACGATACTGTGACAAAAATGATGGTATGCACACAGAAAATGACGGTCAAAAGTGCAAAGTGTGAAGTGTTCTCGTTATAATAACAAGTGGAGATATGATGTAAGTTTCTATAGAAAGATTGTCAGGTAGATAAAAGGAGAGTAAAAGATGAAGAAAATATGGGGCGCAGCCTTGCTTGGGAGCATGCTGCTTTTAGCAGGGTGCGGTGGAAATCAACATACAAAGGAAACAAAAGAAAATGTGCAACAATCAGCAGATGAGAAAGAAGCTATGAAGGTATATCAAGATGTACATAAAAAGTATGATGAGAAAATGAATAAGGAATTAAATCAATCTGTACAATTATGGGGGCAAGCGAAGGAAAAAGGCGGGAAATCGATAGCTAACAAGCAGTTTAAAGAAGATGTTCAGAAAGTAACAAAGAGCATGTTAGAAGATATTGAGCATATTCGCACAGAAATTCGCGTACCAAAGTCAAAAGAACAAGAGCATAAGTTATATGAAGGTTTCTTAAATGAAACAGAACAAGCGATGAAAAAGTTAGATCAATTAGCAAAAGAAGAAGATTCATCATTAATTCGTGATATAGAAGTTCATTTTTCAACAGCTTCTACATACTATAAACGTTTCCAAAAAGAAGCACAAAACTAACCTTGCAATATGCAAGGTTAGTTTTGTATATGGCAGATTCTTTCTTGTCGAAATGTCGATAGAATGGAAAGCTAGATATTTCCTGTTAAGTAAAAATATAAAAACTGATTTTTCTAAAAATACCCATTTGGATTGACTTTTTGTTTTTTCAGAATTATAATTCGAAATATACAATTCAAAGTAAAGAATAATATAGTCATTTACTTATCCAGAGAGGTAGAGGGACTGGCCCTATGAAACCTCAGCAGCGGGTTCTGAAAGAAGAATACCGTGCTAATTCCAGCAAGCAACCAAAGCTTGAAAGATAAGTGATAGGCATAGGATAGATTAAAAAGCCTTGATCTTATTTTTTAAGATCAAGGCTTTTTATATTGCGGGATAAGGAGAGGAATTGGCAAAAAAACGCGAATAAAACAAAGTAAATTTATGTGTTTAGGGGGTATTTTGGTGTATATTGTAAAGAAACTATCAGTTATGGTGTTTACACTATGGGTTATTGTTACAGCTACTTTTTTAATCATGCATATTATACCTGGTGATCCGTTTTCATCAGATGCAAAGATTTTTCCTGAGGAAGTTGTCCAAAATATGAGGGCTAAATATCATCTTGATGAACCTTTATGGAATCAATATGTAGCGTATTTGGATGGGATTATTCATTTTGACTTTGGAGAATCTGTTCAGTCAACGGGTCAAGGAGTGGCAGAAATCATAACAACTGGCTTTGGACCATCTGCTGTTATTGGATTACAAGCATTTGTTATTTCGTTGTTAGTTGGAATTGCAGCTGGAACGTTTGCGGCTTTATATCATGGGAAAATCATTGACTATAGTGTGAGTCTACTAGCGATTTTAGGGATCTCAATCCCAAGTTTCATCTTAGCACCGTTATTTATTCAGGTGTTTGCAATTCAACTTGAGCTGCTTCCGGTTGCCTCTTGGGGAACATTTGCTCATACTGTATTACCTTCCTTTGCGTTAGCGCTTGGGCCAATTGCTGTTATTACAAGATTTGTTCGTTCGAATATGATTGAAGTTTTACAAAGTGAGTATATTAAACTAGCACGTGCAAAAGGAATACCACTTCGAACAATTATTATAAGACATGCGCTTCGAAATGCGATTGTTCCGGTTCTTACTTTTGTCGGACCACTTATGGCTGGTTTGTTAACAGGAACCTTCGTGATTGAGAAAATATTTTCCATTCCAGGGTTAGGAAAATATTTTGTAGATAGTATTTTTAACCGAGATTATCCAGTTATCATGGGAACCACTATTTTCTATAGTGCACTGCTCATTATATGTATTTTCGTTACGGATATCATTCATCGCATGATTGATCCGCGCATTCGTTCTATTACGTGAGGAGGGAAATTAAAATGGGGGCTTACGAAATCGATGATCAGCTATTGACGGCTGAAGATAAGAAAGCATTAACTGCTAATAAAGAACAGCAAATGATTAGTCGGAAAAAGGAAGTATTTCAAAAACTCATATCAAACCCAATAGCAATTATAGGGGGAGTCACTTTACTTTTAATCGTTATTTTTTCTCTTATCGGAGAAAGTTTAACGCCATATAGTGCAAATGAGCAAATAAAAGAAGCAACAAACCTCCAACCAAGTAGTGAGCATTGGTTCGGTACAGATGATTTAGGAAGAGATATTTGGGCACGAACATGGGCTGGTGGAAAAATTTCATTAGCAGTCGGATTGATCGCAGCAGCTCTTGATATCGGATTAGGTGTACTGATTGGTGGCTTTAGTGGATATGTGAGAGGGCGTAATCGTCTCGGTACGTTAATTGATGAGTGGATTGTAAGAGGAATCGAAGTGATGTATGGTATACCGTATTTATTAATTGTTATTTTACTATTAATTGTTATGAAGCCAGGACTGTTTACAATTATTCTTGCTCTTGCATTAACAGGTTGGATTGGAATGGCACGACTTGTACGAGCGCAAGTGCTTTCATTAAAACAAAAAGAATTTGTCATTGCTGCTGAGAGATTAGGAACATCTCATATGAAAATTATTTATAAACACCTAATTCCGAATTTAACAGGGATTATTATTGTGAATTTATCTTTTACGATTCCAGCTGCCATTTTCTCAGAATCATTTTTAAGTTTTATCGGATTGGGTGTACAATCGCCAGCAGCAAGTTGGGGAACGATGACAAACGATGCACTAGGAACATTATTAAGTGGGGAATGGTGGCAGCTGTTTTTCCCAGCGATAATGATTGCATTAATTATGTTTGCTTTTAATGCGATTGGAGATGGTTTGCAGGATGCAATTGATCCAAAAATTGTGAAACAAAATCGAAAGGGGAAAAAACATGGGGCAGCTCTTATCTTTAGAAAACGTAACGTTAGCCGTTGAAAAAGAGGATCGTAAACAACCGATTGTAAAACATGTTTCTTTTTCCATTCATGAAGGTGAAATAGTTGCACTTGTGGGAGAAAGTGGTTCGGGAAAAAGTGTAACAGCACAATCGATTATTGGCTTAAACCAAGAGTCAATTCGCACTGAGGAAGGGAAAATTTCTTTTCAAAATAGCGAATTAACAAACTTGCAAGAAGCTGAATGGAATCACATACGGGGAAAAGATATTTCTTTTATATTTCAGGACCCGCTTTCATCATTAAATCCAACAATGAAAGTAGGAAAACAGATTACAGAAGTAATCTTGCAGCATGAAAAGAAATCAAAGAAAGAAGCAAAAGCAATTGCGATTCAGTTATTAAATGATTTAGGCATACATGAAGCAGAACAGCGTTTCGAGCAATACCCCTATCAACTAAGTGGCGGTATGAGGCAGCGCATTTGTTTAGCAATTGCATTTGCTTGTCACCCAAAACTCGTCATTGCAGATGAGCCAACAACAGCGCTGGATGTAACAATTCAAAAACAAATTATGGAGTTATTAAAAGAGAGAAAAGAAAAACAACATACAAGTATTCTATTAATTACACATGACCTTGCGCTTGTACGTGAAGTAGCAGATCGAGTTGTTGTTATGTATGGCGGCCGTGTTGTAGAAAAAGGAATGATTCAAGAAGTCATTGAGTCACCGAAGCATCCGTATACAAAAAGTTTATTACAAGCTATTCCGAATATGGACGATTCAGAAAAGGTATTGCGGGCGATTGATGGAACAACACCATCGCTTGAAATATTAAATAGTTTTGGATGCCCGTTTGTGAACCGATGCCCAGTTGCGATGAAAGAATGTATTCATCGTTTCCCAGAGAAAACAGTATTTTCGCCGGAACATAGTTCATTCTGCTGGAAACATATTATTGAGCAGCGTAAAGGGAAAGCGAAAGAGAAGGTGAGTGCTTCATGACGACAGAGTTCATTACAGTAAAACAGGTTACGAAAATATATGGGAGTAAGGAGAAGGGGCTTGCTGCGCTGAAAGATATATCACTATCCATTTCAAAGGGAACTACACTTGGCATTATTGGAGAAAGTGGTTCAGGAAAAACAACGCTTGGTAAGTTAATAGCTGGTATTGAAAAACCTTCATCAGGAGAGATTGCTTATAACGGTCAAATTGTCCATGCGCTTAATCGGAAAGAAAAGCGAGATTTTTTACAAAAAGTACAATTTATTTTTCAAGATTCCACCGCAGCTTTAAATCCGCGGTGGAAGATTCGAGATAGTGTTGCAGAAGGATATATCTCGTTTGGGTTAGGCGATAAGAAGGAGAAGGATAAAGTTGCTGGTGATGCGTTAGAACGCGTCGGATTAGATAGAAGGTATATCGAGCGCTATCCGCATGAATTTAGCGGTGGGCAACGTCAACGGATCGCTATTGCTAGGGCGCTTATATGTGAGCCTGAAGTACTAATACTAGATGAACCGATTTCAGCATTGGATGTTTCCTTGCAAATTCAAATTGTTCATTTCTTGCAGCAAATTCAAAGAGAACAAGGTTATACATATTTATTTATTGCTCACGATTTACCGATGGTTCATTATTTATGTGAAAAAGTAGCTGTTATGTACAAAGGAGAACTTGTTGAGTTTGGAGATACGGATGAAGTATTCCGTAATCCACAACATTCTTATACAAAAACATTGTTAGAATCGACACCAAAAATTTCAGGCTAAAGGAGAATGTAGAATGAAGAAGATTTTACTTTTTGCCATTATGACAGTTTTAGCGATTGCTTCTGTCGGCTGCGGTAAGAAAGAAGCGTCAAAGGCAAGTGCAGATAAGGGGGATCGCTTAGTCACAAATATTAGTAGTGACCCATATACACTTGATTCAGCAATTGCGACAGATAGTACGTCAGGTTATGTAATTGAACATTTATTTAGTGGTCTATATACAAAGGATGCGAATGGAAAATATCAAAATGAGTTGGCAGAGAAAGAAGAAGTAAATGTAGATGGAACAGAATATACAATTCATTTAAAGAAAGATATGAAATGGTCAGATGGTTCACCTATTACGGCTAATGATTTTGAATTTGCATGGAAGCGTATATTAAATCCTAAAACAGGCTCTATGAATGCAACAGAAATGTATTTTATTAAGGGTGCAGAAGCGTATAATACTGGAAAAGGTGAAGAAGGACAAGTAGGTATTCAAGCGGTAGATTCGCAAACTTTAAAAGTAACGCTTGAACATCCAGTTGCATCTATCAAACAACAATTAGCGAATTCTTTATTTATTCCACTTTCAAAAAAATCTATCGATGATAAAAATAAGTTAAAAACAAGTCCAAAAGAATTACTTACAAACGGACCGTTCAAATTAAAAGAGTGGAAGCATAACCAAGCAATTATTTTAGAGAAGAACAAAGAGTTTCATGATAAAAAAGTAACATTAAAAGAATTGGAGTTTCGCATTATTCCAGATACTAATACGGCATATCAATTGTATAAATCGAAAGAACTAGACTTATTAAGCGGCTTGCCACAAGAGATGGTTGAAAAAGAAAAAAGAAATAAAGAATATAAACGTATGGCAGGATTTTCATCTTATATTTATTCATTTAATGTTGAAAAAGAACCGTTTACCAATGCGAAAATACGAAAAGCATTTGCGTTAGCACTTGATCGTAAATTTATTGTTGAAAAATTGTATAAAGGGAATGCACAAGAAGCATATGCTTTTGTTCCAGAAGGAGCGAAAACACAGAGTGGCCGTGATTTCCGTAAAGAAAAAGGGGATTATTTAAAATTTGACCCAGTAGAAGCGAAAAAATTATTAGAAGAAGGCATGAAAGAACAAGGATGGACAGAGCTTCCTCAAGTAACATTGAAGTATACAACAGATACACAACATAAAAAAGTAGCAGAAGCAATGCAAGAAATGTTCAAGAAAAATCTTGGTGTGGATGTAAAACTAGAAAATAAAGAGTGGAAAAGTTACATTGATACGTATAAACAAAGTGACTTTCAATTAGCTTATATGGGATGGGGCGGAGCTGTAGATCCAATTAAAAAACTTGAATTATATGCAGGTGATGGACCGAATAACTATGCAAAATGGCATAATAAAGAATTTGATACTTTAATAAAAGAAGCGGAAGTTGAAAGAGATGAAGAAAAGCGCTTTGATTTGTTGCATAAAGCAGAAGATATTATGTTTGCTGAAACGCCATTAATCCCAATCTTATTCCCATCATCATCCTATTTACAAAAAGAATCAGTGTCTGGGGTTCAGTATGATGTTGAAGGTAAACCAGATTTACGTTATGTAAAAATCAAGAAATAATACAAAATAAAGAAGTAGGCATTTGCCTACTTCTTTATTTTGCTTCCTTCTTATATTCTTTCTTCGTTCCATCAGAGAAGACAACTTCTAATTCGAATTTTTGATAATCTTTATCGAGTTGGAAGACGTCGACTACTTGATCAATCACTTCTTGATCTGGTGTGTTTTTATCAAATGTTAGCTTTTTAAGAAGTGGGCTTAACTTTGCAATTGCTTCATCGCTAGTTAAGTTTACATTAGCTTTATGGTCTTCAATTTTTGCTTCCATTTTTTGATCAGCAGATTTATGTTTATAGTCAGCTTCATAATCTTTGTTTGTATCTTGGTAGTCAACATCTAGATCGAATTCGTTAAAGTTAAGCTTTAAATCAGCAGATGTTTCATTCTTTGCTTCTTCCGTTGTTTTCTTGTTAGAAGTTGTACCCTCTTTTGCTGGTGCGTTACACCCTGTTAATGCAGGTATTAACATAAGAGCTAATAAAGCTGAAAGTAAAATTCTCATGGTATCTTCCTCCTTAGTATAGCTTCCTTCTATACAATTTTTCCCTAAATGTCCTTAATTATGTATCAATTAGAAAGATATTTTCTATGTAATAGGTAGCAGACTTCGCAAATTAAATCAAAAAATGACTTGGATGTATATGGTAAATTGGAAGTGTAAGGAGGCACGGATATGTATGATGAATATAGTAGTTTAGTCAAAAAGGCAATTGTGTATATAGAAAATCATTTAGAAGAAGAATTGACAACTGTAAAAGTCGCTTCGTATAGTGCGACATCTATGTATCACTTTCATCGCATTTTTCAAAGCAATTTAGGAATAAGTGTAACAGAGTATATTCGAAAAAGAAGACTTACATATGCTGCTCAAGCTTTAGTAACGACAAATAGACCGATTCTTGATATTGCACTGCAATATGGTTTTTCTTCACAAGAGGCGTTTACTAGAGCGTTTAAAAGAATGTATCATTTGCCACCGAAAAAATACCGTAACTATTTTCAATCATTTTATATAGAAAGAGGGGAATTTTCAATGCAAAAAGGTTTACCGAAAGGATGGGTATTAAGTGGAAGTCACCCTACAGAATATGAAATGGGCTTAGATTATAAAACAGTTCACCAAGGAAAAGTATCAGCTTATATTCAAGCGAAAGAGGGTGTGACCCATGGCGGATTTACGACGCTAATGCAAATGTTTAAAGCGGATCAATATAAAGGAAAGCGCTTGCGGTTAACAGCGTTTATCAAAAGTGAAAATGTGAAAGATTGGGCAGGGCTATGGATGCGTGTAGATGGGAAAGATACAGAACCACTAGCTATGGATAATATGCAAAATCGTCCTATAAGACATACTACAAGTTGGCAACCCTACTCAGTTGTACTCGATGTAAAAGAAGAAGCGATTGGGATTGCATTTGGCATTTTGTTGTCAGGGGAAGGATGTATATGGGCAGATAGTTTTCGGTTAGATGAAGTAGATGAAAAGGTACCGGCGACAGATCTGACAGAAAGTTTCTATGAAACCCTCTCCAATGAGCCAATGAATTTACAATTTGAAGAGATAGAAGACTAGCAGAGGTGAAAATGAATATATGTGGAAGCTGTTATTCTATTCAATAGCAGAATTGTTCAAAGTAGAAACGCCTATGTATTTTTTTATATGGTTTTTCGTTCTTTTCATTACGATGGTTATATGTGAAGTGATGGATACAAAAGGGAAGAAATATTCATTTTCATATGCCCTCTTCAAAGCCACGATTGAATTGTTCCTGTCACTTATTATTTGTCTCGGTATTAGTCTTTTATTATTCCGCATGGTGCACTTCATTTTTCCTAATCAAGTGACACCTTATGATGTGAAGTATGGAAGATGGCTAGCATTTATTATATTAACTTTAGTTTTCATACTTGGATGGATTGTAAAAGTAACAAAGAAAAAACGAGAATATGGTTGAAGCCAATAGGGATTCTTGCACAATTTTTCTTTTTTAGTATTAGTATATGGATAGCAAATGCTATATTTTAACCAACGTTACATATAAGTGTGTTCGTTATGATTCTGTTTAGTTTCGTATTAACTGTATTTCAGTTCGTTGGTTGCTTATACGAATATCGATCTTACTAATTTACAGGAAGTGAATTGACAATAATTAGAAAAAAGTGTACTATGGATTGCAAGTGATCACTTGCATAAGGAAGAGAGGATTGTATGGCGCGCTCAAAGACAGCCGAAAAAATTATTCAAGCAGCAATTGAATTAGTGAAAGAAAGAGGATATAAAGCAGCGACAACGAGAGAAATTGCGATGCGTGCTGGTGTCAATGAAGTGACAATCTTTCGTAATTTTAAAAATAAGAAAGGGGTCATTGAAGCAGCCGTTGCTGAATTTTCATATGTGCCGCATTTAAAACATTTTTTACAAACAAGAATTGTATGGGAGTTAGAGACAGACTTAAAGAATTTAGCAAGGCATTATCATCAATTTTTGAATGAAGTGAAAGATATCATCGCGATCGGTATTCGTGAAACAGGTGCGTTTCCGGAGTTAGATGATGAAATCGCCAAAATACCAAAGGGTTTAAAGGAAGAATTAATGATTTATTTTACAGAAATGCAGAAAAAGGGAAAAATCATTGATACGAATATTGAAGCACAAGTCATGAATTTTATATGGATTAACTTTGGATATTTTCTCTCTAAAATGCGTTTTGAAAATCGATTGATGGAGATGAATGATGAAGATTTTATTGAAAATAATATAACTTTATATGCTAGGGCATTAAGACCCTAGTATTTATTTAAAATAAAATGCAAGTATGTACTTACTTGCTAGAAGGGGTTGGGAAAATGAATACGTTGAAACAATTTTTAAGAGTACCAGGTACGTATATAGGGATTGGAGTAGCTTTAGCATTCCAGCTCATTTTCTTTTGTGTTTGGCTAACAGCTTATGATGGAGTCAATGAAAGAGCAGATAAACTGCAAATTGCGATTGTAAACCAAGATACGAGTATGGGAAGTAAAATAGGAGACGGTTTACAGAAAAGTTTACCTTTTCAAGTGACAAAAGAGAAGTCTATAGAAAAGGCAAAAGAAGAAATGGATCAGTATGCATACAATATGATTATTGAAATTCCAGCCTCTTTTTCAAAGGATATAAGCGAAAAAGGTAAGACAGATTTAAACGTTCATATTAACCAAGCCAGCTCGATGATGGCAAAGCAGATGATGGAAAGCATAGCAAAACAAGTTCATAGCAATGTAAATAAAGAAATTACAAACAATAAACAACAAGCTATTGCAGGAAAGTTACAAGCTGTGGGGCCAGAGAGCATTGAAATGTTAAAGGGGCTAACAAAAGAATCAGTTGGACTTAAAGTGCACAAAGTAAATGATGCAAAAGGGTTTTCCGTAAACATGGTGCCGCTTATGATTGTGTTAGCTTCATTCGTTGGAGCGATGATTATGAGTATGGAATTATCGAAAGTGGCAAAACAAGTAGGAAGAGATTGGAGAAATTTTCTTTCAAGCCAAGTGATTAACGGTGTAGTATCTATTCTACTTGCATGTATGACCATTGGCTTAATGAAAACTTTTCACATCGGAATCCAAGAAACGATTGGGAATGTATGGATATTTCAAACCATTGTCTTTTTTGCTTTTCTATCATTAACGCAAATGTTTCTTACTCTATTCGGAAATGCAGGTATGATTTTTAATATTATATCACTCTCGTTGCAACTTGTAAGTTCTGGTGTAATGGTCCCGCAGGCTATGTTATCCAAAACATATCAAATAATCGGAGAATTATTTCCCGCAACTTATGCTGTGAAGGGTTATTTTGCAATAATATTTGGTGGTGGGGATTTAAGAGGAAATATTATTTCTCTATTATTTATAATTTTGATTACACAAATTGTAGCACTAAGTGTAGTAGGGATATCATTTATAGTAAAGAGAGAAAGGGCTGTAGGAAAAGACATGTAATAAAAAAGGTATCCGACAAATGGATACCTTTCTATTCTTCATGGACAATTTTTCGTTTCTTCAGTAGATGTAACAGCTAAACTGCCATTAAAAATCAAAATGATCAGGATCTGGACCAACGCGATGATTTTCATTTAAAGACTGGATTGTTTTCATATCTTCATGGCTTAATTCGAAATCAAAAATATTTGCGTTTTCGATGATGCGGTGTTCTTTAATTGATTTTGGGATAGTTACCACTTCATTTTGAAGATCCCAACGCAAAATAATTTGTGCTGTTGATTTATTATATTTTTTTGCAATCTCTTGCAATGTTGGATGATCAAGAAGTTGTCCTTGCATTAACGGTGACCATGCTTCTAGTTGGATATGGTTTTCTTTACAAAAAGTATGTAATTCTTCTTGTGTTAAGCGAGGGTGATATTCAACTTGGTTCACCATCGGTTTAATTTCTGCAACTTCGAATATATCTTGTAAGTGATGGATGTGGAAATTACTTACCCCAATTGCACGAACGCGGCCATCTTTATAAAGTTTTTCTAATGCTTTCCACGTTTCGGTATATTTTCCTTGTACAGGCCAGTGAACTAAATATAAGTCTAAATACTCTAAACCTAATTTTTGTAAGGAAGTTTCGAATGCCTGTAATGTCGATTCATATCCTTGATCACTATTCCATACTTTTGATGTAATAAATAGCTCTTCACGCGGAACGCCGGACTCACGAATTGCTTGTCCCACACCTTCTTCGTTCTTATAGATAGCAGCTGTATCAATGCTACGGTACCCGTTTTTGATAGCAGCTTTCACAGAATCAATTACTTCTGTGCCCTCTTCCACTTTAAATACCCCTAAACCAAACCAAGGCATTCTTACCCCGTTATGTAATGTAGTGTAATCTTGTAAACTGGTAATTTTCATATTATTTCCCCCTTGCCTTTTTATTTGTAGCTTCAATTGCTTGCTGAATAATTTTGGAAAAATGATGTTCATAGAGCACTTTTAAGCCTTCCGCAGTTGAACCACCAGGTGTAGTCACTTGTTCCCGAAGAAGTGCTGGATTTTGTACTTGCCCAAGCATTGTGGCTGCGCCAGCAATCATTTGAATAACAAGGTGATGTGCTGTTGTTTCATCAATACCATAATTTTTTGTAGCTTCAATTAGGCTTTCTGCAAAGTGGTAAAGAAATGCTGGTGCGCTACCAGTAATAGCGGTTAGCTGATGAATTTCTTCTTCTGTGCAAAGCTGTGATGTACCAATTCCTTTTAAAAGAAGTTGTAATGTCTCTTTATGATTTTCATTTACGAAGTGTCCCGTCGTATACAAGCTGATAGACTGTCCAATGCTAGCAGCCGTATTTGGCATAATCCAAGCAACTGGTGTGCCGTGAGGTAATCTTTTCTCTAAGTAAGATGGGCCAATTCCAGCAGCAATCGTCACGACAAGTTGATGCGTAAGAAGAGGTGCTAGTTCTGTCAATAGTTGTTCATGTGCAGCTGGTGGCATTGCCAGAATGATCGTGTCTACAAACTTGACGCATTCTTTCCAATCAGTTGTTGTTGAAATAGGATATTGTTCTTGTAATTGCTGGAGTTTTTTTGTATTGTGTCGATTCGATACAATAATTTCTTCGATGTGTGGTTTGCTTGTTTTAAGCAAACCAGAAAAGATTGCTTCGGCCATACGTCCAGCACCAATAAATAAAATTCGCTGTTTCTTTGGCATCTCCTCTAATCCTTTCTTATAAAGTAAGTTATAAAAACAATAACATTGATAAGAGAGCGTGTAAAAAGAAAAGGTCTATTAGATGGATATAAAAATGATAGAAAAGTTTTGAGAGGGAAAGAGCATTCATGGTTTATACGGAAAAATAGATGTCAAAACACCCTAAAAGGTTACTATACTTTTAGGGTGTGATAATCAATTGTGAGTTTATGCTTTTATCATACCGAGTAAAACAGCACCACCAATAATGAAAATACTGCCTAATGCGATAAATATCATTTGACGTTTTGTTTTCTTCTCACCTAAGAAGACAATTGCACCAAATGTAGAGATAACAATACCTGTTTGTGATAATGGGAAACTTGTTGCGACTCCAACTTTTGGTAATGAAAGAAGTAAGAATAAGTTTCCTGTTCCCCAAAGTATACCAGATATTGTATTGCGAATTGCATATTTATTAAATGGTTTATGCTTAGATGTCAGTATGATTGCTCCAACAAACATACCAACCGCTTGTGGTAAAATAGCTGACCAGCCATCAATGTTATACCAGCGAATAATAATTACATATACAAGATAGCCGAAAGTAGAAATAATTAAAGTCAAAAGTCCTTTTTTTAATTGTCCTGGTGGCTGTGCATTTTCTTTATCATCTAATGAAGTGAAGACAACACCAATTACAATTAAAAGAATTGAAATCGTTCCCAGAATAATCGTAGTAGTAGTAGTCCACTCATGAAAAGCGATTACCCCAAAGATAGAAGTTGCAATAAGTTGCATCCCGGTTGAAATGGTTACTGTTGTCGAAACACCTAGTCTTTCAACAGTTTTTAACTGGTTTGCTTGTCCTAAAGCCCAGAATACACCAGAGATAAAACCGACAATTAAGATTGTCATCGTTAAAGCCGGCTGAGTAAATACATACATAATAATTGCAAAGAATAGAGCACCCATTGTCATACCAAGCGTTTGACTATAGGCACCGCCACCAGCTTTTACACTTACTAATAAGATATTCCCCCATGCAATTGCAGGAAGAAGAGCTAATAAAATGTCCATCACAAGACTCCCTTCGTTTTTACTATATCAATATAATTGAAAGCCACTCTAAAAATTGGTAATTCTCCATTAGTAGAGTAGAAGATTACTGATCATTAAAATATAATGAAGAAGGTACACTATAAATGCGTTTTCATTTCTTTATTTTTTCAAACACCTCCATATAATAACAGGAAAGTCATCATTTTAGAAAGTGAATTCAAATAAAATGTATATTTTTATAAATAGGAAAATTTCGTTATTATTTTACGATAAAAAAAGATCCCAAATCGGGATCTTCTTTTGAGGGGAATAGGGAAATAAATTTGTTAACCCTTTTTTAACAACAAGATGTGGGGGGACAATCCACTTCTTGAGGGGGTATCTTATGTATTCATTATATGAGATGTGGTTGGGAGCAACTATCGAATTAGCTTACAGAAAGATTACATTTTTGTAAGATACGCCTTTCCTCGTTTTACAAAATAATTTATTTTTCGGGAAATAAAAAGGCAGCTTTTTGTCGAAAGCTGCTTTAAAAAGTAATTCGCTTATTAATGAATTGCATGCACAATAAGAAAATGAGCGACATACTAACTGTTATGATAACAAGTGTCCAAGCAAGGGGCATATTACTTGCATCAATTGCCATATAAATGGCTGTTGGAATTGTTTGTGTTTTACCAGGAATATTTCCTGCGAACATGAGTGTTGCACCAAATTCTCCTAGTGCTCGTACGAAACTTAAAATCATTCCGCTAAGTAATGCAGGGAATGCAAGTGGTAGTGTGACGTGTAAAAACACTTGATATTCACTTGCTCCGAGGTCACGGGCCCCGTCTTCAATTTGTTCATTTGCAATAGAGAAACCTGTTTTGGCCGATTGGTACATAAGCGGAAATGAAACAACTGTTGAGGCAATGACTGCTGCCCATGATGTAAACATAATTGATTGTTGAAATAATGTTTCAATCCATTTTCCAATCGGGCTATGATTTCCAAAAATAATAATGAGAAAGAATCCAATCACAGTTGGTGGAAGCACCATCGGCAATAGAAAAATGGTTTCTAAAAACACTTTATAACGCGAAGAGGAGCGTGCTAATATCCGACCAATAATTGTACCGAAAATCATAGAAATAATGGTAGCAAGTGCAGCGACTCGTAAAGAAAGAAAAACAGGTAGCCAAAGTGTATCAAATGTCATAGTAGTTAAGGTAGGATTGTAAATCCATACTTGTTAAAGATTGTTTGTGCATCTTTGGATTGTAAATATTCATAGAATAAAGTCGCCTCTTTTTTATGCTTAGATTCTTTTATAATTCCAACAGGATAACGAATCGGTTCATGAGAGTTAGCTGGTGCTGCAGTAGCTATTTTTACTTTATCTGAAATGAGGGCATCTGTTTTATATACAATACCAGCATCTACATTTCCTGTCTCTACATATGTTAATACTTGACGAACGTCTTTTGTAGGTACAATTTTGTCTTGAAGGTCATTCCATAAGTTTTCGTGTGTAAGAAGAGCTTTTGCGTACTTTCCAGCTGGCACGGATTCAGGTGTACCAATTGCTAGTTTTTTCACTTTCTCTTTTTTTAATTCTTGGAATGTTTGAATAGAGCTTTCTTTTGGGACAACTAACACAAGCTCATTTCCTAGAAGATCTTTTCCTTCTTTTTTATTGATAAATCCTTTTTTTACAAGCGTTTGAAATTTATCTTCTGCCGCAGAGAAAAATAAATCAGCAGGAGCACCTTGTTCAATTTGTTGCTGAAGTGCACCAGAACCACCAAAGTTAAATGATAGCTTTATGTTAGGTTCTTTCTGCTTATATTGTTTTTCAATTTCTTTAAAAGCATCTTGTAAACTAGCGGCAGCTGATATTGTCAATTCAATCGTTTGTTCTTCTTTTGCATTTGTTTTCTCTTTCTTGTTTCCGTTTGTACAAGCGCTACTGAAAATAAGGAAAAAAGAAAGTGTGAGCAATCCAATATACCGCAATATAAATTTGTTCATAACGTATAATCTCCTTTCCTTCTTATCATATTAATTATAACTAAGTATATTTAATTATGAATGGTTATAATTAAATATAATGTGAAATACGTCACTGTTTGAAAAAATAGGAGAAAGTTTCACTTCTTTGCTACAATAGAGTAAGAAAGTGAGGAATCGCCTATGAACCATCATTCCTACACAACGGAAGAAGTAGCGAAACAATTAAAAGTATCAAAGTTAACCGTATACGACTTAATAAAAAAAGGAGAACTCCCTTCTTATAGAGTCGGTAGACAAATGCGTATTGATGCGGGGGATCTAGAACAATATATTAGACAGATGAAGACAGGAAAGTTACAAACATCCTCTGTAAAAGTAGAGAACAAAGGTGCAGAGCACTGTATAATTAGTGGTCAAGAACTAACGTTAGATATGCTAGCAAAGCATATAGAAAATCGAATGCCGAATTCTAATATACTTCGAGCGTATCAAGGTAGTTTAGCAAGTTTAATCAAAATGTATCATGGGGAACAAAGCGTTGTTAGTCTACACTTATTTGATGGAGATACAAAAGAATATAATATTCCATATGTAAAACGAATTTTAGTTGGACAGCCTTGTGTTGTCATCAATTTATTAGCAAGAAATGTTGGGTTTTATGTTCAAAAAGGAAACCCAAATGAAATACAGAATTGGAGCGACTTAGTTAAACCATCTATACAATTTGTAAACCGTGAAAAAGGGTCAGGAATTCGTGTATTAGTAGATGAGCAAATTCGCATTCAGAACTTAAGGAAGGAATATGTTCAAGGGTATGAATGGGAAGAATCAAACCACCTTGGTGTTGCTTCGCAAATTGCTAGCGGGAAAGCTGATGTTGGTGTAGGAGCAGAAAAAGTAGCGCAAATTGTAAATGTAGACTTTATTCCACTTATGAAAGAACAATATGACTTAGTCATTTTGAAAAATAAGAAGAATGAACAATTGATTGAAGTGGTAAAAGATATTTTGCAATCTATAGAATTTCAAAATGAATTGCTAGCAATCGGTGGTTACGATATAAGTAAAACGGGTCAAATTATATATGAAACAAACTAAAAAAGCTGTGTGCCTATAGGGTACACAGCTTTTTTCGATATATGCTAGGTGAGGCATTGCAGGGGGATAAGTATATGTCTCTTTCCTTCTTTATTGAGGTAGATTTGCTTTTCTTAAATTAATACCTAATTTTATTACCAACTATTAAAAGTTAGTGTTATAATGGTTTTAAAAGTGGAATTCAATTTGGAAAGTGAGAAAGGAACGAACGAAATGTATAAACCAATCGCATGTTTGTTGAAATATATATTTAAGACTGTTGGAAAAGTAGAAGTACAAGGAAAAGAGAAATTACCGAAAGAAGGACCGTATGTTGTAGCATGTACGCATACAAGTTTTATGGATGTGTTAATGCTAGCAACAGGAATGTATCCGACGAAAATCCATTACATGGCCAAAAAGGAGTTATTTGAAAAAAAGTTTTTGAACTGGTTTTTTAAGAATGTAAATGCTTTTCCTGTAGATCGAGCAAATCCAGGGCCAAGTACATTGAAAATCCCATCGCGTTTATTAAAAGAAGGAAAAGTTGTTGGGATTTTTCCAAGTGGAACAAGATCTACAGAAGATGTCTCTTTAAAGGCTGGTGCTGTAACAATTGCGATGCGTTCTCGTGTGCCGTTAGTACCGGCAGCATATATTGGACCGACAAGTGTGAAAGAATTGATAAAAGGTAAGAGAGCACAGCTTATTTTTGGAGATCCAATTCAAATAGAGGCGGAAGAAGCGATGGATCGGAAAGCGATGATGCAAAAGATGACAGATCAATTAAATACGAAGTTTGAAGAATTAAAGGAAACTTTAATAAAGAAATAGGAAAAAATAATTGGATATAGAGAGACCATTAAAAAAGTCTACTTCATAATAAAACAGGAGTCCATCATCTACTATATAGGTGTCGGACTCCTGTTTATTTTCAACATTTTTATAAAATGCACGTTGTTTTTTAGGGAGAACTCTCTTTTTCAGTGCCTTTGATGTGGACGTTATTTTTATACGAAATGGAAAAATTTTTATTTGTATATGAGAGACATATTTAGTAAGAGGAAGTACAGTGATTAATGTGGATTGTGAGGGAGAATTTGAATAATTAACCAAGCGTTTGTTTAAACATAATTTTGTAAATAGCGTATAACAAAATGTGTGGTAAAAACCACTTCTATACCTCTAGGAGATGGTGATACAATGTCAAATGGGGAGGGAGGTACGAACTATGGTTACTCAAAGAATACAAGAAATTACACTCATTACAATTGGTTCATTATTATTTGCAATCGGTATTAACTATTTTGCAATTCCAAATCGTTTGTCAGAGGGTGGAATTATTGGGTTAACAGTTGTTACGTATTATTTATTTGGATGGTCACCAGGGGTTGTGAACTTTACTTTAAATGCAATTTTATTAGCGATTGGATATAAATTTTTTGATAAAAAAACGATGATTTATACAATTATTGGAATTGTAGAGACGTCTTTATTTTTATATGTTACCGAGCATATTGGACATCGAGTAAATAGCGACACATTACTAGCCGCTTTATTTGCTGGGGTGTTTGTTGGAGTTGGATTAGGATGTATGTTCCGGGCAGGAGGTACATCAGGGGGATCAGCAATTTTAGCACAATTGGCAAATCAATATTTAGGATGGAGTGTTGGGAAAGGTGTTCTTATTATTGATATTGTTGTGATTACTGGGTCTGTCTTTATCATCGGTCAAGAAAAGGCGATGTATACACTTGTCGCAGTCTTCATCGGAGCGAAAGTAATTGACTTCATTGTAGAAGGAATTAATACGAAAACGGCAGTGACGATTATATCGGATCAGCCAGATTTAATACGTGAGACAATTACAAAACATATGACACGTGGTGTGACCGTTCTAGAAGGACGAGGTGGATATACAGGAAAGAATAAAGAAGTGTTGTATGTTGTGATTAATAAACAAGAGCTTGTTAAGTTAAAACAAGTGATTCGTGATGTAGATAAAGAAGCATTCGTCGTGATTCATGATGTACGGGATGTACTTGGCGGTGGCTTTAAAGCAAGTTAAAAAGATGAACGAGTCGATTCGTTCATCTTTTTATTATTTTAATATTTGAGGCAAGTGAGCTAATAATTTCTGTTTTATTTTCTTTGCAAGTGATGGACTTTTGCCAAAGGTGGAAATGCTTATCATATAGTCATTCCTTCGAATGATGGCTGGTGTATGGAAGGAGGATTTTGTTCCATCACTTACAACATTGACCCATTGAAAATCATGAGCAGCTCGTTTGACCATCATATTGATTTCATGATGATTCGTGGCTGCATAAATAAGGTGTGCCCTTTGAATATCATCTTCTGTAAACTCTTTTTTCTTCCATTCAATATAAGATAGTTCTTTCATTTCATTGCAAATATGAGGACTTACAATTGTGACGAAGGCACCGGTATTTTGTAAACTAGCCGCCTTTCGATAAGCAATTGTTCCCCCTCCAATAATGACAACATTCTTACCTGTAAGGTTGCACATAATTGGGTATGTTTGAAACATGTACATGTTCCTCCATTCGTTCTAACAAAGTAAATTTCATATAAGAATCAAATTGAAGACAGTTACAAGTGCTCACATTATCATATATTTTTGCATACTTTTTTATCTTTTGAAGCAGTAATCCGGTAAAGAGAAGATAAGGCATAATATAGATATGCTTTGCAGTAGGTGCTGTTTTAGCTAGCATATCTATAAAAGAAGGTGTCCCTTTTGTTAAAAAGGTGCACGTTACCGGTATTTTTAATTTTTGTTCCACAGCTAAACCGATTTGTTTTAATTCATAGATAGGCTGAGCATCACTACTGCCTCGGCCGACTAGTAGAATTTCACTTTCTTTTATGGGCTGCATTTCATGTATTCGTTTTATTACAAGTTTAATCATGAATGGATGGATACTAAAAGGTGGTGCAACTGAAAATGAAATGTGCGGATAGAGCTGTTGTATTGTTTTTATTTCAAAAGGGACATCGCGTTTATAATGAGCAGCTGCGAATAGTAAAACAGGGACAACTACAATTTCAGTGGCCCCTTCAGTAATCGCTTCATAAATAGCCTCTTGAACGGTTGGAGTTGCAAGTTCCAGAAACCCCACCTTTTGTATTTTCTCGTTTCGTTCCTGCATAACAGAACGAATAAAATGTTTGAATTGCTCATTGCCCTCTTGCAGACGACTACCATGACCAATATATACAATTGCTTTCATGATGCAGTCACTTCTGTTTGGTCCACTATTCTTTGTACTTGATGATCGATACAATGGAGCCCAACCTTGTTGGCATATTGTAAAGTGGCTTCGTCCATATATGAAAATGGTAATTTCGAAATATCGTTAAAACGAAGGCGATTGATTTCTGCTAAAAATGTATCAATTGTAGCGCGGCCTTCAAAGAAAATACTATCCCATGTAAACTCAGTGAGCATACGTGCATGAATTTCATCGAAACGATTATCGATTGTATATTCATGTGTCATTAAGAACAAACCAGCACCTATTTTGTTCTTGATGACGTCAATTCGTTTTATATTCCGCCCTAAATAAACGGTTGTTTCTGTAGAAAATGTAGCAGGTGTGCCCAGTAATCCGTACTTCATAAACATTTGCCCTGTCTTTGCATTCATATATTGAAGTTTCGCTTGTAAGGAACGAATATCTTTTCCATGTTTTGTGCAAGATTGCAAGAAGATTTCCATGCTTTCTGGTGAACAGAAAACAAGGCGTTCCGCTTCGAATATTTCACCGAGTTCATTTGCTGTTAAAGAATGTTCTTGCTTTTTGAAGGTAGGTATTTGGTATATTTCTGCTCCAGCTTCTCGCAGTATTTCTGCATATTTACTTACTTTATTTGTTGCAGAGACAAATAAAATTTTTCTTCCATGAAGAGGTTTCCGTTCTTGCCAAGCAAGTTGTTTCCGTAATGATACGACTTCCCCGACAATGGTCATGGAAGGGTTCGAAATGTTTTCTTTTTTTACATCTTCCGCAATTGTAGAGAGCGTACCTGTTACTACTCGCTGCTTTCCAGTTGTGCCCCATTCAATGACTGCTACAGGTGTATCGTTTCTTTTACCAGCTTGTAATAAATTTTTACAAATTATTGGTAAGTTTTTAATCCCCATATAAAAGGCAATTGTATCGCTATTTAAAAGATTGCTGTAATCAACTTGATCGCAAATTGTCCCTTTTGTGTGTCCAGTTAGCAAAGTTACACTATTACTGTAATCGCGATGGGTGAGAGGGATACCGGCGTACGAACCAGCGGCACTGCTGGAGGTAATCCCTGGGACGATTTCGTATGAAATGTTTGCTGTAGCTAAAGCAGCTGCTTCTTCACCAACACGACCAAAGATGGAAGGATCGCCGCCTTTTAAACGAACGACGATTTTTCCTTCCTTTGCTGCCTGTACTAAACAAGTATTAATCATGCCTTGACGCATAATATGATTTGTTGGCATTTTTCCGCAGTATATGAGTTCGCATGTTGGCTTTGTATAGCGAAGTAAATTTGGGTTTAATAAGTGGTCATATAACACAATATCTGCCTTTTTTAAGTAGTTTACTGCTTTTTTTGTAATCAGCCCTTCATCACCAGGTCCAGCACCAATTAAATATACGTATCCGTTCATCTCTTCACCTCATCTTGTTTGACTTAAAAGAAAGCTAAATCTTTTACAAATTATAGATATATATAAATGTCATCTTGAATGACTTCTACTTTATGTGTTTGAATACAACCATCATCAGGCTTTTGAACTTCGCCTGTAAGTAATGAAATTTTCCAATCGTGCAACGGACAAAAGACAAATTCACCAGAAACAATTCCTTCCGCTAATGGTCCGTTTTTATGCGGGCATCGATTTTCTACAGCGCGAATATCCCCGTTTGCAAGGCGAAATAACGCAATAGATTTGTCACCGATTCGTACTTCTTTACCAATTTGCATGGGGAGGTCTTTGGCACGCATAATTTTTATTTTCTGTTTTGTGTGTAACATATAAATCGCTCCTTATTGTACAGTTTCTACTTTATACATAGCTTGTAATGACTTTGTTTTTAGAGCTTGTCCCCAGGCTTCTTCATATGTGCTGCGGGCAGTTTGGAAACGTTCATTTAGCACAGTGACCATGTCTTCCTTTTGCAGTATTTCTTTTACATGTTCTAAGCCCATTCGTTCTACCCAAGGAGCTGTTCGCTCGCCATAAATCCCTGTTTCACGATAATACTGTACATAAGCGGTTGCGATGCGTAATACGTCTTCTTCCGTAGGAACAGTCATAATAAAATCGGCTTCACGAACTTCTGTACCACCATTACCACCGATATAAAGCTGGAAGCCGTTTTCAACACAGACAACTCCAAAGTCTTTTGTTAATGCCTCAGCGCAATTACGTGGACAACCTGTAACACCCATTTTCATTTTGTGAGGTGTATCTACCATCTCTAATGACTGTTCAAGCAACATACCAAGTCCTAAGGAATCTTTTGTACCAAAGCGACAGAAACGAGAACCAACACATGATTTAACATTACGAAGGGATTTTGCATAAGCATAACCGGATGTCATATCAAGATCCGCCCAAACATTTGGTAAATCCTCTTTTTTTACACCATATAAACCAATGCGGCTTGCACCTGTTATTTTTATGAGCGGTACATCATATTTCTTTGCCACCTCTGCAATTCTCATTAAATCATCTGCGTTAGTCACACCGCCGTACATGCGAGGAATAACAGAAAATGTGCCATCATGCTGGATGTTGCCATTCATTCTTTCGTTCACGAAGCGTGAAGCTTTATCATCAGCATATTCTTCTGGATTGGTCATACGTAAATAATAATTCAGTGCAGGACGACATTTAGAGCAGCCATCTTCCTGTACGAAACCAAGGACGTTTCGCACTTCTTTTGGCGATTTTAACGCTTTCTCATGAATAGCTGCGACAACTTCATCACGTGATAAAGAGGTACAACCGCACATACCAATTGATTGAGCAGAAGGATCAAAATGATCGCCCAGTGTATGGGATAAAATTTGCTCAACGATTGGGCGGCATTTCCCACATGAACCAGCTGCTTTTGTGCATCCTTTTACTTCTTCAAAAGTAGTTAACCCTTGCTCCAAAATGGCTTGAACAATGGTTCCTTTTGTAACACCATTACATCCACAAACGGTATCATCAGCACTCATACTTGCAACATCAAGCCCGCTCTCTTCACCAGCTTTATGAAGAAGGGAAACGGCTGTATATTCTTGTATGTCTTCTTCTTTTTGTAACATGCGGAATAGACGTGTGCCGTCTGCAGTATCACCGTATAAGACAATCCCGACAACTTTATTGTCGCGAAGGAAGACTTTCTTATAAGAACGTGTACATTCATTAAAGATAGAAATGGCTCTTGTTTGATCGTCTTCATAGATTTGTCCAGCAGAGAACAAGTCACATCCGGCTACTTTAAGCTGCGTACCAACGATGCTCCCTTTATATTTATCTGTCTGTGTATTTGTTATATGTCTTGCTAATACAACTCCTTGTTCATATAAAGGAGCTACAAGTCCGTAAGCAATTCCGTTATGTTCGGCACATTCGCCAACAGCATAAATTGCGCTGTCTTCTGTTTGCATATAATCGTTAACAACAATTCCGCGATTAACAAGTAACCCAGCGTCTTTTGCTAATTGAGTATTAGGACGTATCCCAACGGCCATTACAACTAAATCGCATGGTACAACATCGCCATCTTCAAACTGAATACCTTCTACATGGTCTGTGCCTAAAATTTTTACGGTTTTCTTTTGCATAAGAAACTTCATGCCTTGCGCTTCTAAGTCCTCACGTAATAATGAAGCTGCTTTCGCATCAAGTTGTTGCTCCATTAAATGTGGCATTAAATGAACTACATGTACATCCATTCCTAGGTCAATGAGACCTCTAGCAGCTTCAAGGCCAAGTAGTCCTCCACCTATCACAACAGCTTTTTTGTATTGTTTAGCAGCATTTATCATAAATTGTGTATCTTCAATGGTGCGGAAACCCGTTACTCCCGGCAGATTCGAACCTTCAATCGGCAGAATGAAGGCACTAGAACCTGTTGCAATAATAAGTTTGTCATATGTAACAATACGCTGTTTTTCAGTAACAACCATTTGTTTTTCCCGATTAATCGTAATTACCTTTTCATTTGGATAAAGTGTAATGTTATTTTCTTTATACCAACTATATTCATTTATGATGATATCTTTTGTAGTAGTTTTTCCTTGTAAGACGTGAGATAGCATAATGCGATTGTAGTTTGGGTGAGGTTCATCACCAAAAATAGTAATATCATAAAGATCTGGTTGTTGTTTTAAAATTTCTTCGATACATCGTATTCCAGCCATACCATTTCCGATCAGGATTAAGCGTTTTTTCATATTCATTTCCCCTCTTAAATGTGAAATGTTTAACAATTTTTTATACCTATAGTATAGATTTTCTGGAAAATAGAGGATGTGACATTAATCACAGTTTTTACAGGTTCACAAATTGTTAAAAATCATATAAAATCCGAATTGGATTCTTACAAAAATGTAAGAGAAATGTAATAAGGTGTGATGGCGGGATCTAGTCTATCTTTTTAAAATAAATATATAGAAAAACTGCGCATATTGCGTGGAGGAGGAGTCAACCTTGCGGTGGGAAGTATTAAAGAAAAAAATTATTATCACTATAATTGCACTGGCGGCTTTGTTAATACTCTTATCGCCAACAAGACTGGGACCAGTAATTGATAAATATAATCCATTTTATAAGACGAAAGAATACTATACTGTTGTGAATGATATTGGTCAACATATCGGTGATGGATGGTATGAATATGAGTTTATTGCTTACGATGAAAAGGGAAGAGAGAAAACGATTATTAAAAAGGTTAACCATATGTTAAAACGAAATGAACCGTTGAAGATCTTTGCAAAAGGAAGTTACGGTGAGTCAATTGTAGAAATTGAACCACAAGATATCCCTGTGCAAGCTAGAACGAAGTTGATGGCGGTGAACTAAAGACAGCCTGCCCGAAGTTGGATAGGTTGTTTTTAGTTTAGAATAATGATGTATCAGGACACCTTAATTAGTGATAGAACCTTACTATTCTAAAATAGTGGAATAAGAATTAATTTAGCTTCTGAAAAAATATATCAATACAACAATATACTGGCAATGAAATAGGAACTTTACTATAATAGCAACGTTGCACTTTTAGGAGGTGGAAGGTTGGGAGCATATTTATTACCTATTCAAACAGCATTTATCACATTTCCGATCGCTGGTTTTCTATTATTAATTCCTTTTCTAATTTGGCAGTATCGGAAACATGGTTATATTCATTACTTTCGCATGTTTATTTTATATTCCTTACTATTATATTGTATGGCGGCATATTATTTAGTCATTTTACCGTTTCCAAGTACATTTGATACGTGTAGTATGCAGCGCCCAGGAACGCAACATTATAATTTAGTACCATTTACATTTGTGAGCGATTTTCTAAAAGAAACAAACGTGATTTGGAATCAACCAGCTACGTATCTCGCTGCATTAAAAGAGCGCAGTTTCCTACAAGCGGCATTTAACGCCATTTTATTATTACCACTAGGAGTGTATTTGCGTTATTATTTCCGACGGAATTTTATGCAAACGTTGTGTATTGTCTTTTTAACTTCTCTATTTTTTGAAATTACGCAAATCACAGGGTTTTATGGTATGTATAATTGTCCATATCGTTTATTTGATGTAGATGATCTCATCTTAAATACAACGAGCGGAGTTATTGGTTTTTGGATTGCGCCGCTATTTGTATACTTTTTGCCAGATATGCACCGCTTAGATGAAAAAATTGACTTGCAAAATAAGCCTGTTCGGATGACGCGCCGTGTATTAGCTCTTTGGCTAGATTGGCTTATTCTTGGAATGGTATCAGGGCTATTAATTGGACAACAAGTTCAATTGACATCTGTCTTCCATTCTACTTCGGGATTAGATGAATTATTAAATGGCTTTTTTGTTGTATTTTGTTATTTTATCGTCATCCAATATTTCACGAATGGGAAAACATTCGGGAAATGGTTATTGCACATGCGTGTGAAGGGAAAGGGCGAGAGAATTACATGGCTAGAGTTATTGAAACGCTATGGTCTTTTATATTTCGGAATTGGCGGGATCAATTATCTGTTATTTGCAGTTGCGGTGTCGAATGAAAATAACCCAATCATTTATCTCATTATAGCGATGCTTTTCTTCGTATTTAATGGTTTGTTTTTCTTACATGTTTTACTTCACATGTTTAAACGTGATAAGCGATTATTCTATGAGAAAATAAGCGGGACATATAATGTGATTACCTTTACAAAGAAAAATAGTAACAATAATCATGGGTGACAATATTGTAAGGTGGATGTAAGGGAATTCGATAGTTGTATGTGAGAAACCTTATTATAATAAGAATAGAAAGTATCGCAATATTACTTTCTGTCTGAAGTAATGAAGAATATTGAAAAACCAACTAACCTGTAAAATAGCTCTTATCCTAATAGGGATGGAGTTATTTTTTTGAACCTTACAATATTGTAAGGTTCACGTAAGTTAATTCGATAGCTTGTTTTTTATATTTTTTGCATAATAGAAATAGATTAGGGAGATGATTCAGAAGGGAGACAAATGAGATGTGTAAAGAAGAAGTAGTGAAGGTTCCGCTGAAAGAGTGCTGTAGCTACTTTATGGTTGCTATAGTATGTATTGGATTGTTTGATATAATAACAAATTTAATTGTTAAATAATATAGATATGGAATAAAATGCTAAACATAGAAATAAAGATTTATATGTTTGGCAATAAATTAATATATATAAAACAAGAAAGATGCTCTTTCTTGTTTTTTTATATCCTTTCCTTAAAATCACGTATTAGAATAAGTGTAAGAGGTGATAGGAGTGAAATGGATAGATAGTCATATTTGGATCAATATGAAAGTAAAGAGCAAATGAATATATTAAGCGATGTGAAAAAAAGTGTTGCAATTGATGGATGAATGGGGGTATCAATGAACTATCATTCTTGTTATGAAATATGATCTTTAGCAAAACAGTACCCGTTTGTATATCCAACGATTGGTTTCCACCCAGAACAGCCGATTCAGAAAGAAGAATATGAACCAATTATTGCTATCGGTGAGGTTTGTTTTCCATATTATGTAGGACAAAAGCAGCCGAACCTTGCATTAGAAACGTATATAGAGGTATTAGAGCGATTTATAATTTTGGCTAAGGAATATCATTTGCCAATTATATTACATGCAGTCTATGAATATGCAGACATTGTTTGCGATCTACTTGAAAAGCATGGAATTTCATATGCTCATTTTCATTGGTTTAAGGGAAGTAAAGAAACGATGGAAAGAGTGATTCGAAATGGTTACTATATTTCTATTACACCAAATACTTTGTATAAGGAAAAAATTAGAAGTATCGTCTCGTTTTATCCGTTAAAATATATGGTGATAGAGACAGACGGACCTTGGGAATTTCAAGTGAATCAAATTACACATCCGAATATGATTAAAGACGTATGAAAGGAAATTCGTGTAATCAAAAATGTTCCGATAGACGAGGTGGCAAGGCAAATATATTGGAATACAGTTCAGTTTTACTTAAGTAAGGCAGAATAGAAAAGGCAAAGTACGAATGAATTTTTTTAAATCAATCTAAAGCACGATGCTGCGGTATATATTTGTTTGCTATGATAAAGGTTGTAGAGATTGCTAGAACCATATAGATAGAAGGATGAAAAGGAGTAAATTTCAGCAAAGAAAGAGGTAAAAGCAGTGAAAAAATTCTTTGTAGGATTTCTAATTGTTCTTGGAATGTATTTATATTTTCAAGGTGAAACTGAAGGAATGGAAAGATTGACAAAACAGACAAGTTATAGCGATTCAGAAGAAGCAAAGCGAATGAAACAAATTATTATAGAAGAAGCAAAGAAGGTAAACCTCCCAGAATGGATTCCTCTTACAATTGCTGAACATGAAAGTCGTTTGAACCCAAGAAGTGTTGGAGATAATGGTACTTCATTTGGGTTGTTTCAATTACATCGCGGTGGTGGACTGGCTCCAGAGCATGTAACAGATGAACAACTAAAAGATCCTCGTACAAATGCTCAAATTGCGATGCCTCATCTACTGAAAGGTTATAAAAGAGGAGTACAAAAAGGGTTAACCGATTTTGCTTTATTAAAATATATAGCGAACACATCTGGATGGCCAGGAAACTTAGGGACAGAGTGGACGGATCAAAATATGAAGTATAATGAAGGTTTGCAAGAAGTATACTACCGAAATAAAGGAATCGTAAAAGAGTAGGGGCATGTAGCCTCTATTCTTTTTATTTATATTTGTTTTTCGTATAGTCCAATCGTATCATTTGCGTTTCAATTGCTGTTTTATTTCTTCTAAATTAGTAGAATCCCTTTATGAAAAGAAAACATAAAAGACAAGATACCTATATGTATTGGATATCTTGTCTTTTATGTTCTCGATAGTTTTTTCTTTTGATTGCCTGTTGCACATAAGGAAATGTTTATAACGATGGCTTTCTGCATATCCCTTTTCCCCTTTTATTGTTGATTTAATTCTTGGCTAACAGCTTTTGCATCAATTAAAGCATGAAGAATCATTTTAACCATGTTCATCATCTTTACTCCTCCTTTTATCATTGATTTAATTCTTTTACAACTGCTTGTCCGTTCACTAACACCTCAAGGATTGCTTTTACGATTTCTTTCATCATGATTATTTCCTCCTTTTTTGATCTCTTGTTTCTATCTTTATTGTATAGGGAGGCATCATTTCGCACTATCGCTTTCCATTACGTGAACATAACAGTTTTGTAAGGTTAGATGTGATATTGTGAAATGTTTAGTCTATCTTCATTATTTTCAGAAAAATGATTATTCAAACATTAAAGTGAGGAGAATAAGATACATTATGAAAAATATAAGAGAGGTGACTTGTTTTTCATCTATCTGTTTGTAATAAAATGGTATAATTTTTTTGTTATAGGTGAAATCCACATTTTAAAATGCGAGGAGAATTGTATGTTAAAGTATGCACGTATCATTACGATTATTATGATCTGTTTAGTATATATCAACAATGTTTCACGTGGAACGATAGGTTTGCAAGTATTTATTGGTATGGCATGTTTTATTTATATTTTGAATCATGTATTGCTCTTTCAGCCACAAAAAGGAAAAAAACGTGATTTTTATATATTTCTAACCAATGGAATTGTTACAGCAATGCTTGGATTTTTATTTCCTGAAACATCTTTATACTTGATTATATTTGGGATTGAAGCAGTAGGAATATTTATTCACACATGGCGGAAAGAAGTTGTATATTTTTTTGTGAGTTTTTTCTTTATATGTTGGTTTTCTATTTTGTTATATACATATCAATATACAGGGAAGGTAGAATTGGATACAAACGCCATTAACTTTATGTTTGTACTCTTTAGTGCTTTAGTAGGGAGTTTAATAAGAAAACTGACCGTAGCACATCAAACGGTTGATGAACAGTATGAAAAATTAATATCATCTCATACGGCTTTAAAAGAAGCACATGAACAACTACGGCTTTATGCTAAAGAAGTAGAAGAATTAACTGCTGTTCGGGAACGAAACGATATTGCTAGAGAAATTCATGATACAGTAGGTCATAATATGACAGCTTTACTTGTACAACTGCAACTTGCCGAAGCTTTATGGAAACAAAAGTCAAATGTGACAGAAGATGTTTTGCGTACATGCCATGAATTAGCTAAGAAATCTCTTCAAGAGGTAAGAGCTTCGGTACGTGCACTAAAGGAAGAAAAGAATTTAGGGAATATAGTAGAGAGTATGCGAGAAATGTTAAGGGAGTTTTCAAAAGCGGCGACAGTGCAAGTAACCTTTCAATTAAAAGGAGATCCGATTGTTATTCCGTTATCACTACAGCCAACTCTACTACGTATTATGCAAGAATCTTTAACAAATGCGAAACGTCACGGAAAAGCTAGTGTATGTGAAGTTGAATTATTTTGTGACAGTGAAACAGTAATGTTATCGATTTCTGATAATGGCATCGGCATGAATGAAGTGAGCCCTGGTTTTGGATTAATGAACATGAAAGAACGCATAGAGGAACATGGAGGAGTAATTCGGTTTGAAAGTGAGATAGAGAAGGGATTTCGGCTAAAAGCTGAGTTCCCGTTAAAAGAAAAAACATGGGTAATAGGAGGAACGAAATGATTCGTATTATGATTGTGGACGATCAGCCATTGATTCGTGACGGTTTAGCAATGTTATTAAACTTGCGCCCAGAACTTGAGGTGGTAGGGACAGCAAGTGATGGGGATGAAGTTGTTGAGAAAATAGAAAAACTGCAACCTGAAATTATTTTGATGGATATTCGAATGCCTCGAGTAAATGGGGTGGAAGGAACAAGATTGGTAAGGGGAAAATTTCCAGAAGTCAAAGTACTTATGTTAACGACGTTTAATGATAGTGAACTTATTTTTGAGGCGTTAGAACAAGGTGCAAGTGGTTATTTATTGAAGGATATGGAGACAGATGCGATTGTTCAAGCAATATTAACAGTCCATGGCGGAGGTGCTGTTCTTCCGCAAGATATAACAGCGCAAATTGTAAAGGAATTAAAAAGAACAAAAGTTGTAGACACATCAGAACAAAGTGTTCAGAATCAAATAGAACAATTAACAGAACGTGAAATAGATGTATTAAGGGAAATCGGCCTTGGACTCAATAATAAAGAGATTGCTGAAAAGTTGTTTATTACAGAGGGTACTGTAAAAAATCATGTTTCCAACTTAATTGGTAAGTTAGAGCTTAGAGATCGGACGCAAGCAGCTATATATGCAGTGAGATATGGTATTACTACATACACATGACTTTTAGCATAGAGAAATCGAAAAAAGTAGCCAATGATGCTGCTTTTTTATTTTACATTTCTATCTGAGGAAGGATGGAAGAGAGGGGGCATTTTTTTACAATGGAACTGTAGATGAATGCAAGGAGGATGAAACGTCATGTTAGCTGTGGAACATATTGTGAAATCTTTCGGAAAGAGAGAGGTTGTACAGAATATATCTTTTGAAGTGCATAAAGGGGAAATATTTGGTTTACTTGGGCCAAATGGCGCTGGAAAGTCAACGACGATAGCGATGATTTGCGGGCTCATTCCTTATGATAGTGGTGATATTAAAGTTGGAGGAAAGTCTGTACAAGAGTATCCATTAGATATAAAAAGGAAAATCGGAATTGTTCCACAAGATATTGCTTTATATCCTACGCTTTCTGCGAAAGAGAATTTAATTTTTTGGGGAAAGATGTATGGATTAAGTGGAGCTGTTGCTAAGAAACGATCAGATGAAGTGCTTGCATATGTAGGATTACAAGATCGAGCGAAAGATAAAGTTGAAACATTTTCAGGAGGAATGAAACGCCGAATTAATATTGGAGCAGCGCTCATGCATGAACCAGAGTTATTAATTATGGATGAACCGACAGTAGGAATCGATCCACAATCGCGAAATCATATTTTAGAAACAGTAAAGAAATTAAATGAAAAAGGTATGACTGTTATTTATACAAGTCACTACATGGAAGAAGTAGAGCATTTATGTGAACGAGTTGCCATTGTTGATCATGGAAAAGTGATTGCAGTAGGAACAAAAACAGAGCTATGTAATCGTTTGACAGATGGCTTTATGGTGAAAGTACAATTGAATCATTTCACTCAGAAGTTATTGAGAGAATTAAGGGCAATTCCTACTGTAGAACGGGTTGTTATCCATGAGGAGACAAATACTTTTGATATTGGATTGCAGAATGGAGAGGCTGTTGGTACTGTTGTTTCGGTAGCGGTAGAAAATCGAGCGCAAATTTTAAAACTTGAAGTGCAAGAACCAAATTTAGAAGCCCTTTTTTTACAATTAACAGGGCGGTCACTTCGCGATTAGGGGGAGAATGTTATGAAAAGCCTCATTGTAGCATGGAAAGATGTAAAGATTCGTATCATCGATCGGCGCGGAGTTATGATGATGTTACTAATGCCATTATTGCTCACGGCTATTTTAGGATCGGCACTAAGTAACATATTTGATAACGGAGGACTACCTAAAACAGTAATCGGCTATTATCAAGAAGGCCCGGATGAGTTTGGTGAGATGCTTCGAAAAGACATATTGCAATCAAAAGAGATAGAGAAGGATATAAAAGTAGAAATGGTAACATCACAAAGTGAGCTAGAGGAATTATTAAAAAAACAAAAAATTGATGTTGGGGTAATCATACCAAGCGGCTGGAGTGAACAGATAGAAGAAGGAACTTTAAAAGAAGCAAAACTAATGACGAATCCAGCAAAAGATATACAAGCAAAAATTGCTGAATCGATTATTCGTTCTTTTACAGAACAGGCACAAACCATCGCAGTTTCTACTCAGGTTGTCATTACAGAGTTAGCAAAGTGGCAACCTAAAAATATAGAACAAATCGCAAAAGAAGTGAGTACGAATTTACAAACAGTAGCTACTTCCGATAGAGATGAAGTCGAAAAAGGAACCATCGGTAAAAAGACAGTCACTGCCATGCAATATTATGCAGCAGCTATGGTAGTCATGTTTTTATTATTTAATATAACAGTTGGTGCGAAATCTATTATAACGGAGCGAAGAACAGAAACGTTGGCAAGGTTATTCAGTACTCCAACAAGTTCATTCTCTATTTTATTAGGAAAATTCTTTGGAACATTGTTATTTTCTCTTATTCAATTTGGAGTATTTGTATTGGCTACTCATTATGTATTTCATGTGAATTGGGGCGAGAATATATTTCAGATGATAACAGTAGGAACTTCCTATGCCATTTGTGTTTCTGGATTATCGATGCTTATTGCAGCATGGATTCATGAAGAGAAGACGGCAGATTTAATGGGGGGGATTGGAGTTCAATTACTTGCTCTATTAGGCGGATCTATGCTGCCGCTTTATGCGTTTCCAGATAGTCTTCAAACCATTGCTCATATTGCTCCAAATAAATGGGCGCTGACAAGTTTTTTAAACATTATGTCGGGTACATCTTGGAGTACATTACTTCCAGTTATCTTAAGTTTGGCTAGTGCAGGATTTGTTTCAGTAATTATTGGAACTGTTCGTCTACGCATGAGATAGGAGGAGAAGAAATGAAAAAAATTTGGGCGCTTTGTTCGTTAGAGTTAAAACAAGTTTTCACGAAACCGCAAAGCTATATACTCATGTTTGGAATGCCAATCATTTTTACATTCATATTCGGAGGTTTGTTAGGGGGAAGTGGAGACGAAAAAGTAAAGATTAGTTTAGTAGATTATGATCAGTCAAAGTTATCTCATTCGTATTATCAAGAACTGAGAGGGAATCATTTCATTACGATTGAAAAAGGAACTGATCAAGAAGCAAAGCAGAGAGTTGAAAATAAGAAGTCTTCGGGTATTGTTATCATTCCAAAGGGATTTCAAGAGAATGTGATAGCTGGAGAGTCGGGAAAAATTAAATTTCAATCAAGCGCTGATTTTACAGGAAGTTCTTCTGTAGAGCAAGTTCTGCAAAGTACGATTAAAAAAATGAAAATTGAGGTAGCAGCAGCAAAAAAACTCGAACAAACAAGGGGAACTTCTTGGAAGGATGTATATGAAAGTATTCATGCAAAAGTAGAACCTGTCTCAATTGAAAAAGATTCTATAGCAGGGAAGAAAAATTTGAATCACATGGCAGGACGTGCAGCAGGGTTTTCTATTTTATTTGTTATGATTGTTATGCTAAGTGCAACAGGGACGATTTTGAAACTAAGGCAAATGGGAGTATGGTCTCGCCTGCTTGAAACTCCTACATCAAAAGCTCAAATACTAGGCGGATATATACTGTCATTCTTCTTAATCGGATGGGTTCAATTTGGTGTCTTGATGATATTAACGAATCGTTTATTTGATGTTCAATGGGGGGATATGCTGGGAATTATTATGCTTGTATCGGGATTACTGTTAGCGGTCATTGGATTGGCGCTGCTAGTAGCGAGTATTGTAAAAACAGCCGATCAACAATCTGCGCTAGGAAATATTGTTGTGATTTCAACATGTATGATAAGCGGTCTATATTGGCCGATTGAAATTGAACCGGAATGGATGCAACAAATTGCCAAATTCGTTCCGCAAACGTGGGCAATGCGCGGATTTACTGAATTAATTGTAAGAGGTGGAACTTTCATTGATATAACGGGGGAGATTTGCATATTACTGTTGTTTGCAGGCGTATTTTTTATCATTGGTTTAACAAGAATACGTTATGAATGACAAAAAGCAGAGTTTACAGCTTTAAGCGCTGAGCTCTGCTTTCTTTTTGTGTATCGTCCTCTCCTAAGGAGATAATAATAGCCATTCCAAGTATGAAAAAGAATGCTAAAAAGAGGACGAACTTTGGAAAGAATGGGAACAAAAGCAATGCTCCCACAATCATGATTGTCAATGCCACATAGTGCAAGACATATTGGAATAGTTTGTCCATATTTTCGCCCCCTTTTTGGTCATTTGTTAGTAGTTTATGCATAGGAAAGAAAAAATAGAATAATTTTTATGATTTTATACATAAGGTTCATTTTCGAAGTGTATAAGAAAGAAAATTAAAAATATTTAAATAGAATGAATTGACAAAAAATAATCAGAGGTGTAATCTAATATAAATAAAACCTATCGGAAATATATGAATTAAATTATTACCCCCTCACGAACACTTATTTTTTAAAAGATAAAACAAATTTTTCCGATGGGTTTTATAGTTTTTGAGGGCGATTTAAGAAATACTTAAGAAAGTTAAGGTGGGGACAATGGAGAAAAAGTCAAAAAGATGGGCGAGTGTATTTTCGATTTTACTAGGTAGTTCACTTGTATTATCCGCTTGTGGGGGAGGAGAAGAAGAGGTTTCAACGGAACCTGCCAAGCAGCAGGACTTGAAGAATCTCAAAGTTGAAAAAATCGCAGCTACAGATAAGACGAAAGTTCCGGACAAAGCAAAAAACAGAAAGGATACGCTGATTGCTGGTATTTCGAAACCAGGGGGTGTTTTCTTACCATATTTTCAAGAGAACGGTTGGGATGGCAACGTAACATCTGTTATTTTTGCTTCCCTTGTTACAACAGATAAACAAGGGAAACCAGTTCCCGATTTAGCGGAAAAATGGGATGTTTCTTCCGATCAATTAACATACACATTCCACTTGCGTAAAGATGCAAAGTTTAGTGATGGTTCACCGTTAACAGCGGATGATGTAGCATTCACATTAACACTTTTACATGATCAAGCATATGAAGGTAGCGATTCTATTTTGCAATATGCGATTAAGGGGGGAAAAGATTACAGAGAAGGGACGGCAAATGCTATTGAAGGTATTCAAATTATTGACCCACAAACAATTACAATTACAACAGAGAAAGTAAATTCTCAAGCTTTACTCGCTTTAGGAGGACCAGTATTATCGAAGGCATATTACGGTAAGGACTATAAACAAAATACAAGTTTAGATTATTTAAAAGAGCTGTATGGTAAACCGCTTGCTGCGGGCCCTTATAAATTTGAAAAATATATTCCTGGGCAAGAAGTTCGTTTCGTAGCGAATGAACATTATTATGCAGGAGAACCAAAAATTAAAAATTTTATTTATAAAATTACGTCAGCAGATACGAAATTTCAACTATTCCAAACAGGTGAGATAGACTATACAGGTGTTGGAACAGGTGATGAAATTTTAGAACAAGTAAAAGGCTTAGGATTTGCCAATATTGAAATTGAGACGGCATCTTCATTCTCTTATATAAAAATAAATAGTAAAAAGCCATATTTAAAAGATAAAAAAGTTCGACAAGCACTTATCTATGGATTAGATCGTAAAAAGTATGTGGATACAGCCTTGAAAGGTTACGGTACGGTAGCAAACGTACCAATTCATCCAACTTCGTGGGCTTATACAGAAGATGGGATTAATAAGTATGAATATGACAAAGAAAAGGCGAAGAAATTATTAGATGAGGCGGGATGGAAAGTCGGTTCGGATGGAATTCGGGAAAAAGACGGTCAAAAATTAAAAGTAACATATTATGGTGGAAGTTCAGCAAAAGAGGGCGATCTATTCATCCCGATTGCGAAAGAGAATTATAAAGAAATAGGAATTGAGTTTAACCCAGAGTTTATGGATTTTAATACGATGCTTTCAAAAGTGAACAAGGGTGACTATGATTTAGCTGCTGTTGCAACTCCAATTACAGTAGATCCAAGCGAACCAGTTAGTGGTTATTCATCTGAAGGTGATGGAAACACGCTAGGATATAAAAATGAAAAAGTTGATGAGTTAATTCAAAAAGGGCTTGAAACAATTGATATCGAGAAAAGAAAACTGATTTATAAAGAACTATATAAAGAATTAAGTGATGATCCACCTGTTATTCTATTAAACTACCGTAAAATGATTACAGCTTACAACGCAAATATAAAAGGAATTGATCCTGAAAAATATGACAGCATTAGTTCTAATTTACCTGTATTATCAATTGAAAAATAAAGATAAGTCCGTATAAATAGAAGACATTTTTTTATTCGAAACGCTGAATGAAAAAATGTTCTTCTATTTTAAGTACATAAGATTGGGGAGACGAAGGGTGAAAACATATATCATTCGTAGGTTGTTACAAATGATCCCTACACTGTTTGGTACATCTATTATTATCTTCTTCTTATTCGCACTTTTACCAGGGGATTATATTGATTCGAATCCGAAGATTACGCCAGAAAGAGCTGCGGAGCTGAGGGAACTATATGGGTTAAACAAACCAATTATGGAACGTTACTTTCATTGGTTGGGTAATGCATTACAAGGGAACTTTGGTTTTTCTTTGCAATATCAAGAATCTGTAACATCGCTATTAAATAAATTTATTTGGAATTCGTTTATGGTAGCGATTGTAGCTTTATTTTTAATTTGGTTAATCGCGCTTATTGTCGGAGTATTTTCAGCCACAAAACAGCACTCCTTATTCGATAAGCTTGTGACAGTCGGAGTTTTTGCTGCAATGTCATTTCCGTCATTCTTTATTGGCTTATTTCTGATTAAAGTCTTTGCTGTAGATTTTCATTTGTTACCGATAGGTGGAATGATTGATGTTGGTAGTAATTCAACCGGTTTTGCTTATGTTTTAGAAGTTGCTAGACATATGATCCTACCAGTATTTATTTTGACACTTCTTAGTGTAGGGTCGTTAACTCGTTATTTTAGAACAAGTATGCTTGAGGTTGTAAGACAAGATTATATTCGCACAGCACGAGCAAAAGGGCTTAAGGAGAAGGCTGTTATTTATAAACATGCACTAAAAAATGCCATTTTACCAGCTATTACATTGCTTGCATTTGAACTACCAGGATTATTCTCTGGTGCAATTATTATTGAACAAATTTTTAACTGGCCTGGAATTGGAAGCGTTCAATTAGAGGCATTAAATTTTCGAGATTATACAGTATTAATGGGCTTTACAATGTTTCTTTCTGTTTTAACGATTGTTTCAAATTTCTTAGCGGATATTGTATATGCTGTTGTGGATCCACGCATTCGGTTGCAGTAAAGGGGGGAGAGAGATGGAAGTTGTTACAACAACTACAGAGATAAAGAAGAAAAAGAAAAGAAGAAATGAATCGTCGCCATGGCGACAGGCCCATAGGAAAATTAAGAAAAATAAAATGGCGTTAGTCGGGTTTTATGCATTAATTTTTATGTTTTTATTTTGTTTTATTGGACCATTCTTTTCACCATATGCATCTGGAAAAATACAAGTTACTTTAATAAATAAACCACCTAGCTTGTTACATTGGCTTGGTACAGATCAACTTGGAAGAGATGTATTAACAAGGCTTATGCAAGCGGGGCGTATATCACTAACAATTGGCTTGGCATCAATGGTTCTATCGGTAATTTTAGGTGCTTTATTAGGTGCCATTTCTGGTTTTTATCGAGGTATTGTTGACAACGTTATTATGCGCCTTGCCGATATTTTAATGTCAATGCCAGGATTACCTTTACTCATTATAATGGGAGCGATTTTATCAGAGTGGAAAATCCCATCAAACTACCGTCTTTATGTCATTATGATTATTTTAAGTTTGGTGGGTTGGCCAGGACTCGCTCGTCTTGTTAGAGGACAAATTTTGTCGCTTCGGGAACAATCCTTTATGCAAGCAGCTGATGTGTTAGGGTTGAAAGACTATCGTAAGATTGTGTATCACTTAATTCCGAACGTATTACCGTTATTGATAGTTGTATCTACCTTAGGGGTTGCAGGGTCTATTTTAGGGGAGTCAGCACTCAGTTATCTAGGTCTTGGAGTTGTTCCACCTACACCTTCATGGGGGAATATGATTCATGCAGCAAACTCACTAATTGATTTTCAAAAGCGTCCGTGGTTATGGATTCCACCAGGGTTTGCTATTTTTATAACCGTTATATCAATTAACTTACTTGGTGATGCACTTCGTGATGCATTAGATCCAAAGATGAAGCGGTAGGTGAAAAGAATGAGCAGAGCAATAGTAGAATTAAAAGATTTACAAACACACTTTCAAACAGAAGAGGGGATTGTGAAAGCTGTTAATCATGTGAGCTTTTCTGTTCGAGAGGGAGAAATTGTTTGTGTGGTTGGTGAATCAGGATGCGGGAAAAGTGTAACAGCTTTATCTATTATGGGGCTTATTGATGAATCCGGTCGTATTGTTGGTGGTGACATTCTTTACGAAGGAAAAAGCCTGTTAGGAATGAAAGAGAAGGAGCTTCGTAGTTTAAGAGGAAATGACATAACGATGATTTTTCAAGAGCCAATGACATCTCTTAACCCCGTATTTACTGTTGGGGAACAAATTGTTGAGACATTACGAGAACATGAACTTCTTAGTAAAAATGAAGCATATAAAAAAGCAATTGAACTCATTCGGAAGGTTGGGATTGCACGTGCAGATGAGATTGTTCATTCCTATCCACATGAATTAAGCGGCGGAATGTTACAGCGAATTATGATTGCGGTTGCTCTTAGTTGTAATCCTAAATTGTTAATTGCTGATGAGCCAACAACAGCTCTTGATGTTACAATTCAAGCGCAAATCTTAGATTTACTAAGACAAGTCAAAGAAGAATTCAAAACATCTATTTTATTCATTACACATGACTTAGGTGTTGTAGCAGAAATGGCGGATTATGTTGTTGTGATGTATGGTGGAAAAGTCATTGAAGAAGCGAAAGTATTAGAGCTATTCCAAAATCCGAAGCATCCATATACAAAAGGTTTATTAAAGTCAAAGCCAGTAATGGGAAAACGAACAGATAAACTGTATTCAATTCCTGGGCAAGTTCCAAACTTAGTTGGATTAGGGGAGTTTTGCTACTTTAGTGGTCGCTGTGAGCATTGTATGGATATATGTAGAAATGCAGCGCCAGACCTTAAGGAACATGAAAATAACCATAAAGTAGCATGCTGGTTATATGAGGAGCGTGCTGAGAGATGAGTGAACCATTATTAGAAGTAAAGAATTTAAAAACGTATTTTCCGGTGAAAGGCGGTGTATTTAGAAGGACAATTGGACATGTAAAGGCAGTAGATGGAGTTAGCTTTGCAATCAATAAAGGTGAAGTATTCGGTCTAGTTGGTGAATCTGGAAGTGGTAAAACGACGATTGGGAAAACCATTCTTCGTCTCGTTCCAAAAACAGAAGGTGAAGTGAAATTTAAAGGGGAAGATATTCACTTGTTATCGAAAGAAAAGCTGCGAAAATATCGCCCCAATATGCAACTTGTATTCCAAGATCCATTTAGTTCATTAAATCCAAGGATGCGAATTGGTGAAGCGCTTAGTGAACCAATGTTAGTTCATGGTTTAGCAACAAAGAAAAATGTTCGGGAAAAAGTGTTGGAAGTATTAGAATTGTGTGGATTAGCCCCATATCATATAGATCGTTATCCGCATGAATTTTCTGGAGGACAACGCCAGCGTATTGTGATTGCAAGGGCGATGGCATTAGATCCAGAATTTATTGTTGCCGATGAACCTGTTGCAGCGTTAGATGTATCGATTCAAGCACAAATTATTAATTTGTTTAGTGAGTTGCGTGAGAAAAAAGGTCTTTCCTACTTATTCATTTCGCATGATTTAAGCGTTGTTGAGCATTTATGTACGAAAATAGGGATTATGTATTTAGGGACAATTGTCGAAACAGCTTCTCGTGATCAATTGTATACGAATCCACTTCATCCGTATACAAAAGCGTTATTATCTGCGGTGCCAATTCCCGATCCAACTGTGAAGCGTGAACGAATCATTTTGCAAGGTGATGTTCCAAACCCAGCTAATCCACCATCAGGCTGTCGTTTCCATACGCGCTGCCCAATTGCAACAAATATTTGTAAGCAAGCTGTACCAGAATTTCGAGAAGTTGAGGAAGGACATCACGTTGCTTGTCATCATATGTAAATAAAAAGGCTCTTTCAAATGGTGAAAGAGCCTTTTTATCACTTGCTGGATGAAGGTTGTTTTAATACATATTGTTTAATTGCGTACGCAACGCCATGTTCATCATTTGTTAATGTCACTACATCACATAGTTTCTTTACATCTTCTTCGGCATTTCTCATTGCGACAGATAGACCTGCTATTTCAAGCATTGGCACATCGTTAAAGTTATCACCGATTGCCACGGTATCTCTAAGCGGAATGTTGAAATGTGCCGCCATTTCTCGTAGTCCATTTCCTTTATGACCGTCTTTATCCATAATTTCCAAGTTTGTTGGTGCTGACGCTGTAACCATAATCTCTTTATCTTTTTGTAAAGTTTGTAGTAGTGCCGAGCGGTGTCCGGCATGGAAAGTTAAAATAAAGAATTTAGATATTTCTAAGTCTGCATTACTTATAACATCTTCGATTTTTTGAAAATCAGTAATTAGATTCGATTTTTTTTGTTTTTCTGTAATTCTTTCCAATTCTTCTATTGTAATGTCAAGTTCATGCTTATTTTCTTCAAATGTACGCATAACTTGTTCATTCCAATTATAAGGAGCATAGACTCCTTGGTTTGTATATAATTTATATGGAAAACCTTCAGATTCTAGTAATTTTGCAAGCTTGTATACTTTATCATTTTGTAAACAGCGAGAATTAATTACATTTCCATCCACATATACAATTGCCCCATTGCTTGCTCCAACTGGAAGTGATAACTTATATTCTTCCAATACTTTTAAAGCATCTTCTTTTGCACGACCAGAGCAAATCATTACAATATGCCCAGCTTCTTGTGCAGCATGAATTGCTTGTAAGTTTTCTTTGGAGATTTCAAGATTAGATGATAAGAGTGTACCATCCATATCTAATGCGATTAATTTCAAAATGACCACCTCTTTGCTTTTATTATACATAGTTATGTTAAGGAAATATATCAACTTTGAGATAAAAAGTAGAAGTCAGGAAGTAATCTATTTTAAGGAGAGATAGGAAAAAATCGCTATCATTCGTTTATCCCGTAACAGACCGATTGGTGAGGGCTCATAATCAGTAGAGATGAAGAAAATCCTATTGATTAAAGTTTCACTTTAGTATGCTTATTTTTATGAGTGTAATACAAATGTTACATTTACATTACAAACAATGAAACGATAGAATCCTTTATATAAAAGGATATTAGTAGATATTTTTATTATCTTGTAAAAAAAACGTCATAAATTTTGCAAATGATGTTGCGGACGAAAGGGAGTTATGTTACATTAATGTTACAAACGTTACGCCGAGCGAATTATTGTAACGAAAAGATAAAAATTATGAATCAATCATTTCTTCAAAATGATATAGAGATGCATATAAAAGGAGAGGGAAAATATGAACAAAGAGCAAGTGTTACAAGTAACGAAAATGGATTTTTTAGGATCAGCAAGCGGGGCAGCGGCATTAACAGCATTCATCGTATTTTTAGCTAACGTTTTAGTGTAAGAATTGAAATACATATGCAAAACGAAGGGAGCATGAACAATATGGAAAACAAAGAAGCATTACAAGTAACAAAGATGGATTTCTTAGGATCAGCAGGTGGAGCAGCAGTATTAACAGCACTTATCGTATTTCTTTCAAGTGTTTTAGTATAATAAAATTTTTATACTTTATATATAAATAAAAGGAAGGGAGCATGAGGAATATGGAACAAGTATTACAAGTAACAAAGATGGATTTTTTAGGCACAGCAAGTGGGGCAGCCGTGTTAACAATGTTAATCGTATTCCTTGCAAATGTATTTGTATGATGAATAGAAATAGAAAGAATTTTTCATATTTAATTCGAACAATTATTTTAACAAGATAAAAGCTCTAACATATTAATTATTGATAATATGTTAGAGCTTTTTTTATTTTTGAGTGTTTTGTTGGAAATGAGCTAACTTTTAGATAGAAAAAAGTCGAATTTTATGTGGGAGAAAAAAAGAGGAATTTGACAGAAAAAATAGAAAAATTAAAAAGTCGCAAATTTGTTAGCTTGCTAACTAATTTGCTATTAGTATCTGAAAGAGTTTTCGAATGGTTGTAAGTATGTAATATTCAATTCATTTACAGGGGGATGAGAAAGTTATGAAACAACAATCTATGGATGCGTTGACTGCACAAATGGAGGATTTTTTCCCAGTACGTGATGTAGACCATGTAGAATTTTATGTAGGAAATGCAAAGCAGGCAAGTTATTATCTTGCAAGAGCATTTGGCTTCAAAATCGTAGCTTATTCTGGATTAGAGACAGGAAACCGCGAAAAGGTATCTTATGTTCTTGTACAAAAAAATATGCGCTTTGTTGTGTCTGGAGCATTAAATAGTGATAATCGTATCGCAGAATTTGTAAAACTTCATGGAGATGGGGTAAAAGACGTTGCGCTACTTGTTGACGATGTCGAGAAAGCATACTCAGAAGCTGTGAAACGAGGTGCTGTTGCAATTTCCCCTCCGGAAGAGTTAACAGATGAGAATGGAGCAATAAAAAAAGCAGTAATTGGTACGTATGGGGATACAATTCATACGCTTGTAGAGCGTAAAAACTATAAAGGAACATTTATGCCTGGCTATGAAAAAGCTGAGTTCGAAGTCCCATCAGAAGAAGCAGGTTTAATTGCTGTAGACCATGTTGTCGGTAACGTTGAGAAAATGGAAGAATGGGTTAGCTATTACGAAAATGTTATGGGCTTTAAACAAATGATTCATTTTGATGATGAAGATATTAGTACGGAATATTCTGCGTTGATGTCAAAAGTTATGACAAATGGAAGTCGTATTAAATTCCCGATTAATGAGCCTGCAGAAGGGAAACGAAAGTCGCAAATACAAGAATACTTAGAGTTTTACAATGGTGAGGGTGTACAACACCTTGCATTGTTAACAAATGATATTGTCAAAACAGTTGAAGCGCTTCGTGCCAATGGAGTTGAATTTTTAGACACACCAGATACGTATTATGAAGAATTAACGGCACGTGTCGGAGAAATCGATGAGGAAGTTGAAAAATTAAAAGAGCTTAAGATTTTAGTAGACCGTGATGATGAAGGATACTTACTACAAATTTTTACAAAACCGATTGTAGATCGTCCAACCTTATTTATTGAAATTATTCAGCGTAAAGGATCTCGTGGATTCGGAGAAGGGAACTTTAAGGCGTTATTTGAATCAATTGAAAGAGAGCAAGAACGTCGCGGAAACCTATAAAATGTATATCCACCAGTAAGAAATCGGACTGCTGGTGGATACGTTATTTGATGATAAGCAGGGAGGAGTATTGATGAAATTTGTTACGTTTCGTCTTCCTTCACAAGAGATGCGAGCAGGGTGGCTAGAAGGCGATCAAGTGATTGATATGAATATAGCAAGTGGTGGCGTACTTCCTTCTACAATGCTGGCTTTTTTAGAGAAAGCGAATGAGCACTTAGAGATTGCACGTCGTATTCAAAAGCCGACAAGTGGTATATACCCTTTAGAACATGTGGAACTTTGTGCTGCACTTCCAAATCCGAGCAGTATACGCGATTTCTATGCTTTTGAACAACATGTCAAAACAGCCCGTGGGCGTCGTGGTTTAGATGTCGTTCCTGAATGGTATGATATTGCGGTTTTTTATTTTACGAATCACCGTGCTGTAATCGGTCCAGATCATGTTGTCATTGGACCAAAGAATACTGAAAAGCTTGATTATGAATTAGAAATTGCTTGTGTTATAGGGAAAGAAGGTAGAGATATTCCGCGTGAACAAGCGGAAGAATATATTTTTGGTTATTGTATTATGAATGATTGGAGTGCAAGGGATTTACAGGCAAAAGAGATGAAAGTAGGGCTTGGGCCAGCAAAAGGAAAAGATTTTGCCACTTCATTAGGTGCTTATCTTGTTACAAAAGATGAGCTGGACATATATCGATTACAGGATCGTTATAACTTGGAAATGACCGCCCGTGTAAATGGAAATCTCTTATCCAAAGGGAATTTTCAAGATATTTATTATACGTTTGCAGAAATGATTGAGCGTGCCTCTGAAAATGTTACGTTATACCCTGGAGATGTAATAGGTTCTGGAACAGTAGGGACTGGATGCATTTTAGAATTAGGGACGGAGCAGTGGCTACAAGATGGCGATGTAGTAGAACTTGAAATTACAGGATTAGGTACACTGCGTAATACAATTAAAAAAGAGATGAAAGCAGGTGATGACCATGTATTATCGTCACATGGGAGAACTTCCCCATAAAAGACATGTACAATTTCGTAAAAAAGATGGATCACTTTACCGTGAACAAGTAATGGGAACAAAAGGTTTTTCGGGTACACAATCCATTTTATATCATCACTATATGCCGACAGAAGTAGAGCGCGCTACATTAGCGTATTCTTGTCAATTACAGTATGAAGAAGAGGGGGCGCTTTCGCATCGTCATTTTCGTACGAAGGAGAATCAAAAGAAAGGCGATGTAATAAGTGGTAGAAATTTTATATTAGGAAATGAAGATTTATTAATTGGTGTTGTACATCCGACGGAAAAAATGGACTATTTTTACCGCAATGGTGATGGAGATGAAATGTTATTTATCCATCATGGAACTGGGAAAATCGAAACGATGTTTGGAACGATTCATTATCGCAAAGGAGATTATATAACGATTCCAATCGGGACAATATATCGAATGATTCCGGACGAAGGTGAATCTAAGTTTCTTGTTGTAGAGGCGAATAGTCAAATTACAACACCGCGTCGTTATCGAAATGAGTATGGTCAGTTATTAGAACATAGCCCTTTCTGCGAGAGGGATATTCGCGGTCCAGAGAAACTGGAGACATATGATGAAAAGGGTGAATTTGTCGTTATGACAAAATCACGTGGATTTATGCATAAGCATGTTTTAGGTCATCATCCGTTAGATGTCGTTGGGTGGGACGGATATTTATATCCATGGGTCTTTAATATTGAAGATTTTGAACCGATTACAGGCCGTATTCATCAACCACCACCAGTTCATCAAACGTTTGAAGGGCATAACTTTGTTATTTGTTCTTTTGTACCTCGTTTATATGATTACCATCCTAAGGCTATTCCAGCACCGTATTATCATAGTAACGTGAATAGTGATGAGGTTCTGTATTATGTGGAAGGAAACTTTATGAGTAGGAAGGGGGTAGAAGAGGGGTCTATTACACTCCATCCAAGTGGAATTCCTCATGGACCGCATCCAGGTAAAACAGAAGCGAGTTTAGGGAAAAAGGAAACAATTGAATTAGCGGTTATGATTGATACATTCCGTCCGCTGCGCATTGTAAAACAAGCGCATGAAATAGAAGATGAAAAGTATATGTATAGTTGGATTGAAGAAAATTCGTATACAGTTAAATAGAAGAAAGAGCATGTTCAAAAAATGAACATGCTCTTTCTTTTTGGAATCGACAATGTATAGAATAGCAAAAATAACCAAAAAAAGATATAGGGATATAATGTTTGTTTATTTTTGATTGAGGTGTAATGCTGCAATATGTACGCGCTGCATACGATGTAATAAATGATGAGCGTCGTGTGTTTTTCACAATAGCAGGATATGTGTTTTGAAAATTTACATTTTTCTGTAATTGTTATAACATAATAAATGGCTAAATAAAGGGGGAAAAACATGAAGGAAACATGGCGTGAATTGAGAGGGATGGATCGTAATGTATGGATTCGATTTATAGGAGAAACGTTAAATGGAATTGCGATGATGATGTTGATGCCGTTTTTTGCATTGTATTTAAAAGATCGTGTAGATTCCTTATTTCAGGTAGGAATTATTATGGCGCTTTCTCCTATCGCAGCGAGTATCGGTTCTCTTATAGGGGGAAGAATTGCTGATATATATGGAAGAAAGCCCATTATGATTTTTTCGATGGCTAGTAATGCGCTCTTGATGCTCGGCTTTTTATTTATAGAAGGATTTATTCCTTATGCTATATTATCTATTCTTTTGGGATTTAGTAACTCGTTATTTCATCCAGCGGCGTCTGCAATGGTAGCTGATGTTACTGCACCTGAAAAAAGAACAGAGGCATATGGTCTATTGCGGATGGGACATAATATTGGGGCAGCAATTGGACCGATTCTGGGTTCATTGGTCGTTATACTATCAAAAGACCTTGTGTTTATGATTGCAGCATCTACTATGTTGTTTTATGCATTACTTGTCTTCCTATTGATTCGTGAAACAATGCCGAAAGCTCAGATTGCCCAATCAAAAGGTGAAAGTAAGCAAAGAGGTTCTGTTTGGAGAGTTGTTTTAAAAGATAGAGTTTTAATGGTTTATTTGTTGGCAGGAATTATTATTTCAATGGGATTTTCTCAAACGGAGGGAATGCTCCCGCTTCATTTTGATAATGAAATGAAAGATATATTGGGGAAAAATAATCCGTACCCATATTTAATGGCTTTAAATGGCCTACTAGTTGTTTTATTTCAATTTCAAATTTCTAAATGGGCAACAGATAAGCCGGTTGGGAAGACGATGTTATATGGTGCGTGGCTATTTGGATTTGGTTTGTTTTTTATAGGATGGGTACCAAAATGGTTTGGCAACTTTGGAACCAATGTGACAGTTCTCTTCATCATATTGCTAATTATATATGCTGTATACACATTAGGAGAGATGATTATGTCTCCTGTACAAATGACATTTGTTGCTAATTTAGCACCGGAACATTTACGCGGGACATATATGGGTGCAGCAAGTTTGCAATGGATTACAGGGAATGCGTTTGGGCCTCTTTTAGGAGGTGTGTTACTTGACCGCTTATTAGGGCACTTATTATTTACAATTTTAGCGATAGGCTGCATAGTAGCAGGTCTTGTATACATATCATTAGATCATCTTGTTGAAAAGAAGCAAAAGGAAAATGCAGTAAAGCAATCTTTATAATGAATAGGTGACATACACAAAAGGAATGAATTTTTCATATTTTAGGGCAGTAAGACTCCCGCCTCAAGATTCAGAAAGAAGCAAGGAAGATAGGTGGGAGTAGGGAGGCCCGTAACAGCCCGATTGGTGAAGGATCATAATCAGTGGGGGATGAAGCCCCCACTGATTAAAGTTTCACATTATATACTTCTAATAGAGAAACCAATACACGGTGCTTTTCTATTATTTGTGGAAGTTTCATTTTATTTCAAATAGAACTACCTATTTTTATAAAAAGTGCTAAAATAGAAAAATGAAAACAATTGGTTAGGGTGATTTCATTGACGAAAATTAAATTAGGTTTATTATATGGTGGGAAATCAGCAGAGCATCAAGTTTCATTACAAACAGCTCTAGCTGCTATTAAAGCATTAAATCAAGAAAAATTCGAGATTCATCCAATTTATATTACAGAGCAAGGCCAATGGATGCGTGGGGAACGCATTGAAGGCGAAGTAACAAGTGTGCAAGCTTTACAAATGAGTGGAGAAGCGAATGCCATTTCTCCGGTATCACTAAGTACAGAAATTATCCCTGCACCTGCTTCTAAGCAAGAGGAAGCAATTGATGTTATTTTCCCATTGCTACACGGGCCAAACGGTGAAGATGGAACGGTACAAGGACTATTAGAATTAATGAATATACCATATGTTGGGAATGGTGTGTTAGCATCAGCTGCTGGTATGGATAAAGTTGTGATGAAAAATATTTTTGCAGAGGCTGGATTAAACCAGGCAAAATATACATCTTTCGTTCGCAGTGTATGGGAGAAAAATCGTGAAGAAGCTTATGAAAAAGTAGAAGAAGCGCTAGGATATCCATGTTTTGTAAAACCAGCAAACCTTGGATCAAGCGTTGGTATTAATAAATGTAAAGATCGTGAAGAATTAGAGAAAGCATTTGAGGAAGCTTTCCAATTTGACCGTAAAATTATTGTAGAAGAAAATATTATCGGTCGTGAAGTGGAAGTGGGCGTTTTAGGAAATGATGATCCGAAATGTTCTGTTGTAGGTGAAATCGTACCTAAGAAAGAATTCTATGATTATAAATCGAAATATATTGATGGTGATACAGCATTAATTATCCCTGCTGAAATTACAGAAGAAGAAACAGCTACAATTCAACGAGATGCAATTCGTGCATTCCAAGCTTTGGATGGTGCAGGCTTAACAAGAGCTGACTTCTTTTTAACAAAAGATGGCGAAGTTTATATTAATGAAGTAAATACAATGCCAGGATTTACACCATTTAGTATGTTCCCGTTATTATGGCAACATACGGGGTTGTCATATCCAGAGTTAATTGAAGAATTAATTCGTTTAGCAATTGAGCGTCATAAGGAAAAACAAAAAATTAAATATACAATCTAACAAAAAAAGGGGGAAGCACTATTCACAAGAATAGTGCTTCCCCTATATAAGGAGTGTTTCATATGATAAAAAGAACGTTAAAGCAAATCGAGAAAATGGTAAATGGAACAGGCTTAGCAGAGAAATATTTTGATATGACTGCGCAAGGTGTTTCAATTGATACACGGAAAATGGAAAAAGGGAATGTATATGTGCCAATTCAAGGTGAACGTTTTGATGGTCATTCATTTGTAGAGAAAGCAATAGAGAGCGGTGCTGTAGCTACACTTTGGAAAAGAGATGTACAAAACCCACCTGCGAATATGCCAGTTATCTTTGTGGAAGATACATTGGAAGCATTGCAAATGTTAGCTAAAAACTATCGTGATCAATTGAATGTAAAAGTTGTTGGGGTAACAGGAAGTAATGGTAAGACATCTACAAAAGATATTGTGACGAGTCTTCTTGCAACTAAATTTAAAGTCCAAAAAACAGAAGGTAATTTTAACAATCATATCGGCCTACCTCTTACGATTTTAAATTTGGAAGAGGATACAGAAATTGCTGTTTTAGAAATGGGAATGTCTAGTAGAGGAGAAATTGAATTTTTATCTAAGTTAGCTCGTCCGAATGCAGCGATTATTACAAACATTGGCGAAGCTCATTTGATGGATTTAGGTTCTCGAGATGCAATTGCAGAAGCGAAGCTTGAGATTGTTACCGGATTACAAGAAGGTGGAGTATTTGTATATAACGGGGATGAGCCTTTATTAACAAATCGCGTACCGAAGATGGATTTAGCGGTAGAGACGATTACATTTGGAGATGCTAGAGCGAATGATTATTATCCAACTTCTGTGACATTACAAGCAACTGGGACGCATTTTACAATGAACCGAGATGAAAATGTATTGTTCTATTTGCCTGTTCTTGGGAAGCATAATGTATATAATGCACTTGCATCGATGGCAATTGCGAAATACTTTGGGGTGACATGGGAAGAAATGAAACAAGGTCTAGTGACGCTCCAAATGACAGGAATGCGTATGGAAGTTGTAAAAACAAATAGCGGATTAACAATTATTAATGATGCGTACAATGCAAGTCCAACTGCAATGGAAGCTGCTTTTCATTTGATGAATGGTTTAGATGGGTTTGCTAAAAAGATTGTTGTTCTGGGTGATATGTTAGAACTTGGAGATCAAGAAGTACAATTTCATTATGAGGTAGGTAAGCTCATTGATCCTGCACGAATTTCTTATGTATTCACATATGGTAGATTAGGAGCTCAAATTGCTGAAGGAGCAAAAATTAATTTCCCAAATGAACGTGTGAAGGCGTATGACAATAAGGAAGAATTAGTGAAAAATCTAAAAGATATTGTAGATATGGAAGATGTCGTGTTGGTGAAAGCATCTCGCGGGATGAAAATGGAAGAAATCATTACAATGTTGAAATAATTGGGGTATATAAATAGGAATGTTCATCACGAAAATAGCAGAAACTTATAATAAGCGCTTACAGTGAAAGTTGAAAAGAGAAAGTGAAGAAAAAAGCCCTATATTATGAAATAAGGTAACAGTTGGGGTTTGCTTTTTACACATACAAAACTTATAATTGATAAAGTGTAATAACGTTTAGAAGTATTTTCGTGACGAATATACGCCCGTTTATATACGTGAGCATTCAGGAAAAGGGCTTTTCCGCAAACACGGAAAAAGCCTTTTTTTAAATGATAAGTACTAGGATAAGAAAAGGAGAAGTAACATTGACAACATTTCGAGAATTAGGATTAAGCGATTCTTTACTGCAATCTGTTGAAAAAATGGGCTTTGAAGAGGCTACACCAATTCAAGCTGAAACAATTCCACATGCATTGCAAGGTAAAGACATTATTGGGCAAGCGCAAACAGGTACAGGAAAAACAGCTGCATTCGGATTACCACTATTAGAAAAAGTGGACACAAATAAAGAAATGGTTCAAGGAATTGTGATCGCGCCAACACGTGAATTAGCAATTCAAGTAGGTGAAGAACTTTATAAAATTGGTCAACATAAGCGCGTTCGTATTTTACCAATCTATGGTGGCCAAGATATTAACCGTCAAATTCGTGCACTAAAAAAACGTCCACACATTATTGTTGGTACGCCAGGACGTATTTTAGATCATATCAATCGTAAAACACTTCGTTTGCAAAATGTAGAAACGGTTGTTCTTGATGAAGCGGATGAAATGCTAAACATGGGCTTTATTGAAGATATTGAAGCGATTTTAACAGATGTGCCAGAAACGCATCAAACGCTATTATTCTCAGCGACAATGCCAGAGCCGATTCGTCGCATTGCGGAGCGTTTCATGACTGAGCCTCAGCACATTAAAGTAAAAGCAAAAGAAGTAACAATGCCAAATATCCAGCAGTTCTATTTAGAAGTACAAGAAAAGAAAAAATTTGACGTATTAACACGTTTATTAGATATTCAATCTCCAGAACTTGCAATCGTATTCGGTCGTACAAAGCGCCGTGTTGATGAATTATCAGAAGCACTAAACTTACGCGGTTATGCAGCGGAAGGGATTCATGGTGATTTAACACAAGCGAAACGCATGTCCGTACTTCGTAAATTCAAAGAAGGTTCTATTGAAGTTCTTGTTGCAACGGATGTAGCAGCACGTGGTCTTGATATTTCAGGTGTAACGCACGTATACAACTTTGACATTCCACAAGATCCAGAATCATACGTTCACCGTATTGGCCGTACGGGACGTGCTGGTAAAACGGGTCTTGCGATGTTATTTGTAACACCGCGTGAAATGGGACAATTGAAAAATATCGAGCGTACAACAAAGCGTAAAATGGATCGCATGAAAGCACCAACGCTGGATGAAGCATTAGAAGGGCAACAACGTCTAATTGCGGAAAAACTACAAAGTGCAATTGAAAATGACAATTTATCATACTACAAGCGTATTGCAGAAGAAATGTTAGAAGAAAATGATTCTGTAGCGGTTGTAGCAGCTGCTTTAAAAATGATGACAAAAGAGCCGGATACAACGCCAATCTCTTTAACATCAGAACCGCCTGTAATTTCACGTGGTTCTAAGAAACGAAGCGGCGGATATCGTGATGGTAACCGCAACCGTAGTCGTGAACGTGATGGCCGTAATCGCGATCGTAATCGCAGCCGTGGTCGTAAAGGTGAAGGTCGCTCTGGCTCTTCAAATGGACGTGGTGAAAGAAAGCATCATAGCCGTAAGCCACAAGCTTAATAAAAAAAGGATGATTTTTGAATCATCCTTTTTTTGTGCATATATGATACTAAAAAGAGAAGATGCAGCATAGTGAGAGCCCTTCCATTCTATAAGTTCTACATTAACGCGTGTTTTGTAAAAAAGGTGCCAAAATACCACCGATTAAGAGACCGGTTAAATGGCTGATGGGATTGGAAGAAGAATGAAAGAAAGTAAAGAGGAGAAGGATAAATAGAATTGAAAAAAATAACATGAGTTCCTTTCCGTTTGCATCGCGATAGTGGCTGTAAAAAATGAAAAGTTGTGCGCCGAGTAGACCAAATATGCTACCGGATGCCCCAGTATGGATATATGTAATGGACATAATGAGGTAAGAGAGAATATTACCGCTAATACCAGCGGTAAAAAAAATAATAGAAAAAGCGATGCTACCTAAGTATTTTTCAATTGAAAGGCCGAGAATAAGTAAACAAATCATATTTGAAAGAAAATGCTGAAAGTCGACGTGAAGAAAAAGGGAAGTTATAAATCGCCACCATTCTCCATTAGATATGTATTCATTGTAGGCGGCTAAAGTAGAGAAGAAAAAATGTCCCAATAGCATCATAAGCACTTGTAAGAAGAGTAAAGAGAAGGTGACGGGTTGTGAGCTGATTCGTATATATGGCAATATCCTTGGCATTTTATAATCCCACCTTTTGCATCGGAAAGATTCTCTGTTATTCTTACAATATGAATGAAGAGAGAGAAATAGAAGAAGGGGATTGTTAGAATGATTCTAGGTATTGGGATAGACATTATTGAGTTAAATCGAATTGAAAAGATGATAAATGGAAAACTGAACTTTATAGAAAGGATTTTGACTGAAACAGAACGCGACGTTGCTGCTAAGTTAAAGGGGAAGCGTCTTGTAGAATTTGTAGCTGGAAGATTTGCAGCAAAAGAGGCGTATTCTAAAGCTGTTGGAACGGGTATTGGAAAAGAAGTGAGTTTTTTAGATATTGAAATAAAAAATGATCAAAAAGGGAAACCAGTACTTTTTACAAATACGGAATATATTGTCCATCTATCCATTAGTCATAGTAGAGAATTCGCAGTTGCTCAAGTTGTTTTAGAAAGCCCGTCATGCTAGTCTGCATATTTTGAAGCTTTGTCTCATATATTTGAGGTAGCGATAGGGAAGAAATATCTTCCATTTATTTATGGGGCAAAGGGGCTGAAATGATGAAAAGGCAGCTATTTTTAGTGATTGTCGGTTTATTGACCGTTTTTGTGCTAGCGGGTTGTATGGAGAAGAAACAGGAAGATGTTGTGCGGGATTTAGAAGCGAAAGTGAAAGGGATGAAGAGCTACCAGGCTGAAGCAACATTGTCTATTAAGACGGGAAATGAGCCGCAAGAGTACAAAGTAGAAGTTTGGCACAAAGAGCCTGCTTATTACCGTGTGAATTTGAAAAATGCGAAGAAAGATCAAAGTCAAATTATTTTAAGAAACAATGAAGGTGTGTTTGTGTTAACACCATCTCTTAATAAAAGTTTTCGCTTCCAAAGCGATTGGCCACAAAATAGCAGTCAAGCTTATTTATATGAGTCGCTTGTAAGGGACATCTTAAAGGATAAGAAGAATCTCTCGTTTAAAAAGACCGATAAATACTATGTATTTAAGACAAAAACGAATTATCATCATCAAAACATGTTACCACAGCAGGAAATAAAATTGAATAAGAGTGATTTAGCACCTGTTTCAGTAAAACTAATGGATAACGATCAAAATGTTCTTGTGAAAGTCGACTTCTCAAAGGTGAAATTTGATGCAAAATTTGATAAAGGTGCTTTTGATATGAAACAAAATATGTCAAGAGCACAAATGGATGTACAAACAACTGTGAAAGAAGATAAGTCATTTGCTATTTTATATCCGCGCGATACCCCGCAAGGTGTTGTTTTAAAAGAAGAGAAAGAGTTAAAGACAGACAGTGGCAAGCGTGCGATTCTCACATACACTGGAGAGAAGAAATCTTTTACTTTAATACAAGAAAAGGCAAAAGCTGCGGAGGCTTCGTCGCCAATTCGTGTAAGTGGAGAGTTAGTTGACCTAGGCTTTACAATTGGCGCATTAACAAAGGACTCCTTAACATGGTCTCATAACGGAGTGGAATATATGCTTGTGTCTAAAGGTTTAAAACAAGAAGAGTTGTTAATGGTTGCTCGTTCTGTTACAGAAAAGCAGGTGAAATGACCTTTTTTAGACGTGGTGATATATACACCACGTTTTTTTCTTACTTCAAGGAATGGATTTCGTGAAAAGTTGCATATAAAAGAATAAGCTTCGTATATCTTATATAAGGAAGTGTTTTTTTATGGAAGAATTATCGTTTTACCGTGATACGTGGGTTGAAGTAGACTTGGATGCAATTTATAACAATGTTACGCGCATTAAAGAATTAATCCGAGATGATGTAGAGATTTTTGCTGTAGTAAAAGGGAATGCATATGGACATGGCTATGTACCAGTAGCCAAAACAGCATTAGAGGCCGGAGCGACAAGATTAGCAGTTGCGTTTTTAGATGAAGCTTTGATCCTTCGGCGTGCAGGTATTACAGCACCTATTTTAGTATTAGGTCCCTCAGCGCCACGCGATGTAAATGTAGCTGCGGAACATGATGTTACATTAACTGTGTTTCAAAAAGAATGGGTGGAAGAAGCGATAAAACTTTGGAATAGTCCAGTTTCAATGAAATTTCATCTTAACTTTGATAGTGGTATGGGGAGAATTGGGATTCGTGAGCGCGGGGAATTAGAAGGATTTTTAAGAAGTTTAGAAAATGCTCCATTTCTAGAGTTTGAAGGAGTTTATACACATTTTGCAACAGCGGACGAAGTAGAGACATCGTACTTTGATAAACAATACAATACATTTTTAGAGCAACTGAGTTGGTTGGAAAAACTTGGAGTAAGTCCGAGGCTTGTTCATGCAGCGAATAGTGCAGCTACTTTGAGATTCCATGGAATTACATTTAATGCTGTTCGGATCGGAATTGCAATGTATGGGGTAACACCATCTATAGAAATAAGCCCTTTTTTACCAATACAATTAGAAGCGGCCCTTTCTCTTCATTCAACTGTTGCACATATTAAGCAAGTTATGAAAGGAGATGGGGTTAGCTATGGTGTTACGTATCAGACGAGGACGGAGGAGTGGATTGCTACCATACCGATTGGTTATGCGGATGGCTGGCTTAGAAGATTACAAGGATTTAAAGTGCTTGTAAATGGAAAACGAGTTCCGATTGTAGGTAGAGTTACAATGGACCAATTGATGTTGCGTCTTCCTTATAAAGTTTCTCTTGGTACAAAAGTCACACTTATTGGCAAACAAGGGAGTGAATATATTCACGCAGCAGAAGTTGCGGAGTACACAAGTACGATTAATTACGAGATTATAACAACGACTAGTTTTCGTGTACCGCGTATATTCATTCGAAATGGGAAAGTAGTAGAAGTAATCAACTATTTGAATGATATATAAAAGAAGTATTTAAGATTAGCTCGTAGGCATAAAGGTATTATATGATGTTGAAATTAGAAAAGGAAAAATAAAAGAGAATGAATGTTTTGTTTGTGAATTGGAAAACATAAGCAAGGAATAAGGAAGTCTTTGCAACAGGCTCCATACAATGGTATTATTACAATAGGTGTCATATATATTTGAGTGTGTAGTTGACGGTGGAGGTGTATTTTTGTGTCCGAATCAAGTGTAACTACTGAAATCGTGGTTCGGTTGCCAAAGCAAGTGGTGACGGAATTGGACGGGATTGGAAAACAAGAGAATAAGAATCGCCATGAACTAATTTGCCAGGCAACACAACTGTTATTGCGTCAACATAAGACGAAAAAACGCTACCAACATGAATCAATGCGACGTGGGTACATTGAAATGGGAAAAATTAATCTTGGTATTGCATCTGAAGCTTTCTTAGCAGAGTATGAAGCAGCTCATACAGTAGAACGCTTAGTAAGCGGGGGGTAATATTTTGATTGTAAAACGCGGCGACGTGTATTTTGCAGACCTTTCCCCAGTTGTTGGTTCTGAGCAAGGAGGCGTTCGTCCGGTTCTTGTCATTCAAAATGACATCGGAAATCGTTTTAGTCCGACTGTGATTGTAGCAGCGATTACTGCACAGATTCAGAAAGCAAAATTGCCCACGCATGTGGAGATTGATGCGAAGAAGTACGGATTTGAGAGGGATTCTGTGATCTTGCTCGAGCAGATTCGAACAATTGATAAGCAACGCTTAACGGACAAAATCACACGTTTAGATGAAGTGATGATGATTCGTGTAGATGAGGCTTTACAAATTAGTTTAGGACTAATAGATTTTTAAATCGGCAGTTTAAGTTGCTCTTTGTAGGGGCAACTTTTTTTATTAGAGGAGGTTTCGATTATATATGGAAATGGTAGATAATCGTCAAGTGTTAATGAAAATGTTAGTAAAAGAATTAGGCTTTACTGAAAAACAAATTCGTCATGTGATTCAATTAACAGAAGAGGGTAACACAGTTCCATTTATTGCTCGTTACCGAAAAGAATGGACAGGTTCTTTAGATGAAGTGCAGATTCGTGCAATCTTAGATAGATGGCAGTATGTCATGCAACTCGAAGAGCGAAAAGAAGAAGTGATTCGTCTAATCGAGGAAAAGGGTAAATTGACAGAAGAGTTGCACCAACAGATTATTGCTGCAACAAAATTACAGGAAGTAGAGGATTTATACCGTCCTTATAAAGAAAAGAGAAGAACAAAAGCAACGATCGCAAAGGAAAAAGGGCTAGAGCCGTTAGCAGAATGGTTATTGCTATTTTCAAAAGAGGAACCGCTATTTAAAGCAAAGTCCTTTATAAATACTGAGAAAAAAGTGGACTCGGCAGAGGACGCATTGCAAGGAGCGCAGGATATTATTGCGGAAATGATTTCAGATGACGCTTCCTATCGCACTTGGATTCGAAATGTTACGTTTAAAAAGGGAATGATTTCTTCTTCTGTGAAAGATGAAGAAAAAGATGAAAAGAACATATATGAGATGTATTACGGTTATGAAGAAGCAATCCAAAAAATTGTACCACATCGTGTGCTAGCTATGAATCGTGGTGAAAAAGAAGAGATATTAAAAGTTTCTATTGTGCCGCCTGTAGAAGAAGTGCTTCGTTTTTTACATAAGAAAGTGATTTGTGATGAATCTTCGAAAAGTGCCATGTATGTACAATTAGCGCTTGAAGATGGATATAAACGTTTAATTCAGCCGTCGATTGAAAGGGAAATTCGTAAGGAATTAACAGAAGTAGCAGAAGAGCAAGCGATTCATATTTTTGCTGAGAATTTGCGTAACTTATTATTGCAGCCGCCTATGAAAGGGAAAGTCGTATTGGCGGTAGATCCTGCATATAGAACAGGCTGTAAATTAGCAGTAGTCGATGATACAGGAAAGGTACTGCATATTGATGTCATTTATCCGCATCCGCCTGTGAAAAAGTACGATGATGCAAAACAGAAAGTTCTTTCTATTATAAATCAGTATAAAGTACAAATGATTGCAATTGGAAATGGAACAGCTTCAAGGGAAACAGAAGAATTTATTGTGGATGCCTTGCAAGATGTTAAACAAGATGTATTTTACATGATTGTCAATGAGGCGGGAGCTAGTGTATATTCAGCTTCTGATTTAGCACGTGAAGAATTTCCGGATTTACAAGTTGAGGAGAGAAGTGCGGTTTCAATTGGTCGTCGTTTACAAGATCCGCTTGCTGAATTGGTAAAGATAGATCCAAAATCAGTTGGAGTGGGGCAATATCAACATGATGTATCGCAAAAGAGATTGAACGAATCATTAACATTTGTAGTAGAAACAGCTGTTAACCAAGTTGGGGTAAATGTAAATACAGCTTCGGTGCCACTATTGCAATATGTATCAGGATTATCCAAAACAGTTGCGAAAAATATTGTTGTAAAACGCGAAGAGAATGGAAAATTTACAAATCGTGCAGAACTTAAGAAAATACCGCGACTAGGTGCGAAAACATATGAACAATGTATCGGTTTCTTACGGATACTAGAAGGAGAAAACCCATTAGACCGAACAAGTATTCATCCTGAACAGTATAAGAATGTTGAATTGCTATTAAACAAAATAGGGTTAACAATTCAAGATGTAGGAACACCAGAACTACAAAAACGTTTAGAAGGAGTAGACGTTTCGAAATTATCTTCAGAAACCAATATCGGTGAACCTACTTTAATGGATATTATAGATGCTTTAATTAGCCCTGAACGCGACTTACGTGATGAATTACCGAAACCGTTGCTTAAAAAAGGTATTTTGAAACTAGAAGATTTAAAGCGCGGTATGGAATTAGAAGGGACTGTTCGAAACGTTGTTGATTTCGGTGCTTTTATAGATATTGGTGTGAAGCAAGATGGATTGGTACATATTTCTAAGTTAAGTAAGCAATTTGTAAAGCATCCATTAGATATTGTGTCGGTTGGACAAATTGTAAAGGTATGGGTAGATGATGTGGATATGAAAAAGGGACGTGTAGCTTTATCCATGTTGCCTATCGAGTAAGAAAGAAAAGAGAGCAGAAAAGATTGCTCTCTTTTCTTTATGGTAGTTTGCGTGATAAAAAAATAAGTATTCGTTAGGAACGTGGAAGTGCAGTCGAATTTTGATTTGTGTTGCTATAATAAAACCAGCATTCATTTAAAAGCTTAATTTGATACCGGTTTTTTTCAAAATATGCACGCTGCATTTGTTTTCGAAGCCATGTGGGCACGCGTATCCCTCCTTGTTTTATCCTACTCAAATAAGTAGTTTCTTTGTGTGAAAAGGCATATAGATGTGTTGTGTTAGAAACGCCCTATAAGAGTTTAGGGAAGAGACTTCTATCATTTATCCCGCCATTTTAGGACAGTAAGACTCTCGCCTCAAGATGCAGAGAGAAGCAAGGAAGATAGGTTGGAAGCCCTACTGCCGGTAACAAACAGCCCGGTTGGTGAAAGTTTATAATCAGTAGAGATGAAGAAACCTACTGATTAAAGTTTCACTTTATAGAAGTTCTGCCTTTTGTATGAGGATGGGTATATGTACTATTTAATATATGTATCAAAAGCAAGAAAAGTGTAAATTTATTTTTCATTTGGGAGGAATACAGGTGAATGACAAAGAAATTCAAAGACTTGTAGAAGAAATATCATTACGATATTTTGAAATGCCATTTTTACATAGAGCGACATTTAATATGCGATTACGGACAACAGGCGGGCGATATGTATTAAAAAGTCATAATATAGAACTGAATTATCATTACTACAAATTATACGGGAGAGAAGAATTGATTGGAATCATTAAGCATGAACTATGCCATTATCATTTGCATATTGAAGGAAAAGGATATCAGCATAGGGATCGTGACTTTCGTCAACTATTAGAAAAAGTGGATGCACCTCGATTTTGTAAGAGAATGCCTGTATCAAATAAAGGAGAGAGAACGTATGTATATGAATGTGTGGAGTGTTCGTTTCAATATGTACGTAGGCGTCAAATGAATATAAGAAAATATGTGTGCGGAAGGTGCAAGGGGAAAGTAAAACAAATTGAAAAACGCCTTGACAGTTAAAAAGCAATCCAGTATATTATAAGCATGTCACGTTTGAACAAAATGTAAAAAAACATCTTGACTTACAACGTGAAATTTTATAAGATACAAATTGTCTTTATTCCGCAGTAGCTCAGTGGTAGAGCTATCGGCTGTTAACCGATCGGTCGTAGGTTCGAGTCCTACCTGCGGAGTTATACAGAGAAGTACCCAAGAGGCTCAAGGGGCTCCCCTGCTAAGGGAGTAGGTCGCTAACGCGGCGCGAGGGTTCGAATCCCTTCTTCTCTGCCATTTATTGGCCCGTTGGTCAAGTGGTTAAGACACCGCCCTTTCACGGCGGTAACACGGGTTCGAATCCCGTACGGGTCACCACTTTTGGAGGATTAGCTCAGCTGGGAGAGCACCTGCCTTACAAGCAGGGGGTCGGCGGTTCGATCCCGTCATCCTCCACCATATCTTGCATAGAAATAGGTAGATTAAGTTCAAATGGTCCCGTGGTGTAGTGGTTAACATGCCTGCCTGTCACGCAGGAGATCGCCGGTTCGACCCCGGTCGGGACCGCCATTTCAACTTCTGCTATCAGCAGTTGTTTTTTATTTGTTTCTATGATATAATATTTTGCATTACAAAAAAAATGATGGGCTATAGCCAAGCGGTAAGGCAACGGACTTTGACTCCGTCATGCGCTGGTTCGAATCCAGCTAGCCCAGCCATTTATGAGCCATTAGCTCAGTTGGTAGAGCATCTGACTTTTAATCAGAGGGTCGAAGGTTCGAGTCCTTCATGGCTCACTCTTTTTTATTTCCGCGGGTGTGGCGGAATTGGCAGACGCACCAGACTTAGGATCTGGCGCCTTTGGCGTGGGGGTTCGACTCCCTTCACCCGCATACGCGGTCGTGGCGGAATGGCAGACGCGCTAGGTTGAGGGCCTAGTGGGGGCAACCCCGTGGAGGTTCAAGTCCTCTCGGCCGCACCAAAGAAAAATAAAAAAGTGCTTGCAATTAAAAATGTGTTATGATAAGATGATTAAGTCGCTAAGAGATGGCGATGAAAAATATTACAAATAAGCGCCCGTAGCTCAATTGGATAGAGCGTTTGACTACGGATCAAGAGGTTAGGGGTTCGACTCCTCTCGGGCGCGCCATTAACGGGAAGTGG